>JANNOU010000095.1:0-43726 GCA_031399305.1 Leptolyngbya sp. SOY_34_metabat_272 | reverse complement strand
CTCTCAACCGAATGCCCAGCCCCAAGCGTGTCCCAGACCCTTGCGCAGGGGGTCTGGGGGAGGCGCTTCGTCCCCCAGTGGGGGGCTTGGGGGGCAAACGCCCCCCATTCCGGGTTCTCTCCAACCCCCCCGCCGGCCCCCACCGGCCCCCCATCTCGGGGCGCGGGGGCGCCGGGCCCCGGGCGCCCACCCGGCCCACAGCCTCCCGCCGCCCCCCGCGGGGGGGGGGGGGGCGGGGCCCCCCCCCCCCCCCCATTCCGGGTTCTCTCCAACCCCCACGACTTCCCCCTCCAGCCCCCAAACTCAGTGCCATTCGACTCCGAGCCCCAGACTCCAAGCAGACACAAACCCTACCGCAGCCCCCCCACCACCTCCGGGTTGAGGCAATACTCAGGAGCCTCACCTCGCGCCACACGGCGAACGTTTTCGGCCACCGTGCGGGCAATGCCCGCATACGAGCTGTCAGTCCGACCACCCAGGTGGGGCGTAAGCGTCAAGTTGAAGTCGGCCCCTAGCAGCGGCGACTGAGAATCGAGAGGCTCCCGCTCAAACACATCCAAGCCCGCCCCAGCCAGCCAGCCACACCGCAGCGCCTGCACCAGAGCCCGTTCATCCAACCACGCCCCCCGAGCAACATTGACCAGATAAGCACTGGGCCGCATCTGCTGAAAATCCTCCAGACCGAAAGGCTGCGCCACCCCCTGGTTAGCAGACGCAGCGATCACCAGAAAATCAGACTCCTGAAGCAGCTTGACCCGATCAGCAGGCGTACCCAGCCAAGCCAGACCCAGCTCAGCAGCCAGTTGAGCGTCCGGTTGGCGCTTGATCGCCAGCAGCCGCACCTCAAAAGGACGCAGCCGCCGCGCCAGCGCCTGCCCCACCCCACCCAAGCCATAAATGCCCACAGTTTTGCCCCACAGACTGGCTCCCTGAGGCTGGCCCCAGATCCCCTGGCGGGTATTCAGCTCTGCAACTCGCAAGTGTCGCGCCAGCGCCAGCAGGTGCAGCAGCGCCAGCTCGGCCACCGACTCAGCATTGCCAGTGCCCGGAGAAGGCACATTCGCCACCCAAATGCCTCGCCGAGTCGCCGCCGCCAGGTCAATGCTTTCAACACCCACCCCCGCTTTCTGGATCAACCGCAGCCGGGGCAGACCCGCCAGCAACGCCTCATCGACCCGCTCCAGACCGGGAATCAAAACCACCGCATCAGCCGCAGCCTGGCTCAGGTCCGCTGGAGACAGGGTGATCACCACATCGGGCGGAAAGAGCGTGACGATCCGATCAACCAGATTGCCATAGGTAGTGATCGCAATTCGTCCCGGCAGCGCTAGCGAGTCAGTTGGCAAACCCAAGGCTAAGACTCAACTGCTTCTACAGGGCTCGATCCAGCCGCCAACTGGCAGGCCTGCAACCCACAGCCAGTCAAAACGCTCATGAAACTGTAAACCCTGAACGAACCTAACAACACCCAATCCTCCCGAGGCCAGTCTTATCCTAGTGCTTCGCCGAACCAGAAGGACAACGTTGCAATTTGCCGCAGCCTTGGCCCTATCGACCCACCTCGCCGCCCAGATCAACCAGCATCTCCACCATGCTGGGCCGAAAGCCACAGGCTTGAAACACGCGTCGAGCCGCCTCGTTGGCAATCGCAGTATCCAGGCGAATTTGTCGCACTCCCAGCTGCTCAAAGCATTTCATGGTTTGAGCGACCAGTTGTCGGGCAATGCCCGCTTGGCGATAGGCTGGCTCGACCCAAAGATCGTGAACGAAGCCAAATTCTGGCAGATGATAGATGGGGATTTCCGGTTCAATGGTGGCCACTAAGAAGGCGACCAACTGTCCAGACTCAGGCAACTCAGCCACCCAAAAGACACTGTGTGGGTCGTGGGCCTGCTCGATTAGCCACTGCTGGTAGCGCTGCGCGGGGTCAGGCAGAAAGCCATACTTGGCTGCATCCCAAGCCTCATGGAGTGCACAAATTTGGGCGACCATCGGCAAGACAGCCGGCACGTCAGCAGGCGTAGCGGCGCGAATCAGCGCATCAGCATTCAAAGAGGTTATCCAGTCAGGTGAGTCAATCGGGCGCAGTATTTGCCTCAGTGTCGATTGTAAGCTAAAACCATCTTAAGATTGCCGCTTGTTTGCAATCAGTATTCGGTAAAGAGAGTACCCTCAAAGGAGACTGGTGAAGTTGCGATCCTTTGGTTAGCTTTAACAAACCGAAGAACTGTTACTGAGAACACCCATGAAACTTAAAGTCATTGCGAATACTTTCTTCAAGCACAGCACCCACCAAACTGCCGAACTCAATGACGGCCAAAAAGTCGCCATTGAGAAAGGGAAGGAATTCGACCTGCATAGTCACGCACCCGCTGCCCACAATCACGTCAAAATCGCATTGCTGAATCTGCGGCTGGGGTCGGGGCAACGTAACACCTGGTATGTCTATGAGCCCCACATCACCATTCAGGACCAAGATCGCGAAGAAAACACCGATCAGCAGCCTCCGACCAAACCTCAATCGGCCAAAGCTGGAGTATTTAATCTGCCCGGTTTTCAATCGTCGTTTTACCTCTCTGAGCCAATTATCGCCGGGGGGCACCTGAAGTGGTACGAGGCAACCAAAAATGGAAGCCGGATGCCGCAGAACCGCAATATCGTCAACAACATCGTCAAAGTCGCCTCGTTGATGGAAGAGATTCGCCGCAAGTTTGGCAATCGGGTGATCACGGTGACCAGCTGGTACAGACCGCCAGCGGTTAACAAGTCAGTCAGCGGGGCCAAAAATAGCACTCATCTCTCGGGCAGCGGCATCGATTTTCGCATTGAGGGCGTGCATCCCTGGGAGGTCTACAAATCGGTGGATCGCTGGCACAGAGGCGGTCTGGGCAAAGCCCGCAGCTTCACCCACCTGGACATTAGTTACAATCGCCGCTGGCTGTACAGCAATAAGTAAGGCTTGTGCGCCCCGCTCGATCAGGGTAACCAACCATTCGGCAGCAGTCTCTCACGCCAGCCGCGAATAGTCTGGTTTAGGCTTCGCGCCCATTGAAGATGCGGCTCGTCGGGCTCCACCGGCACAATCGCTGCCTGCGTGCCAAGACCGCAGCGCTCAATCACTAAATTAGCTGCCTCCAAGCCAGTGACATAAGCTTTCTCCTGAGACCAGGAACCGTGGCGGTTGATAATCCAATCGCCGCTCATGAAAACGTTTTCAATACTGGTCTGAGCGGGCAACAGAGATTGATAGCTGCCTGGCGCAAAATGGGTCACAGCTCGGGGCAGACGAATTACACTGCTGTCGATCACCTTGGCTTCGCGAAATGCTGGGAGGCATTGTGCGAGATCTCGTTGCACGCCTGATACGATTTGCGCGTCGTCCAGCGGCAAAAGCTGGTTGGCATGATAGAAATCCGCCTCGACCACCGTACCGGGTTGATCGCGGTACTCGTCGTGCAGCGCATTGAGATCAAAAAACGTCCAGCCCGTGGTGGGGGCAAACCCGAAGCAGGCGTTCGAGGCACGGGGAATCGCGACTTTGCGGTCGAACCATAGGCGCACCGCCAGCACATCCACCGCGCCCAGGTTCATCAGGTCCCGGAACTCCGGGCGCAGGCGCAGGCTGGGGCTGCCGAGCACGATTTTTTGCATGCCGCTCACGCCGACCGCGAAGATCACGGCGTCTGCCTCAAACACCTCCTCGCCGCAGATCACGCTCCTGGCCCGACCGCTATCGTCCAGGCCCAGATCGCTGACCCGGCGTTGCGTGAGCACCCGCGCCCCAGCCTGCTCAATGCGCTGGAGCCAAGGCCGAAAGATCTGCGCCCCGACCGTGCCCCGGCACCAAACCACATCGAAGTCCGGCTGGTGGGCCAGGATGAAGTAGGAGAGCATGCCTAGCGCCGCCGCCGCCGAGCACTGTTCGCCAGGCGCAAACAAGCCCACCAACAGCATCGGCTCAAATGACTCGCGGTACAGCCGCGCCGAGACCCCGAACTGCTTGAACAGCTCCCGAGCCGTCACCGCGTCGTAGCGCCGCCAAGCGGCATCAGAGTTGTCGAAATCGACCACCGCATACAGCAACGGCAAGGCCGAGAGGCGGTCGATCAGCGGCAGACGCTGGAACTGGGTGTACACAAATGTCCCCAAGGGGCTGGGCAACCGTGGCAGATCCTGAAAGATCGGCGATTCGACCTCCAGGCCCAGGGGCGAGTACTGGGCCGAGCGCGTCCAAGGCGTGAACGGGCTGAGCCCCAGCGATTCGACCAGCCCAAAGATGTTGCGATACGGATACCAAAAGCCGTGGACCCCCGCCTCGACCGAACGCCCCGCCGCCGTCTGCCAGCCTGCCACCAGGCCGCCTGGATAGGCACCTGCTTCCAGAAGGGTCACGGCGTAGCCCTGCTGAGCCAGATGAGAGGCGGCCCCCAGTCCAGCCCAACCTGCTCCGACCACCACCACTCGCTGCGCCTGCATCGACCCGCTCCGCCTCTGTTTGGCCCTGGGTTCACGATGCCACGATATGGTGGATTGTAGGAACAAGGTAGACGGTAAAATACGATGCAATCATGGACCCGTAGGCTGGTAGTTGCCCTGCTGCCATTGGCACTGACTGGGGTTTGGGGCGGGATTTTTCTGAGTCAGCCAACGCCGGCTAAAGCTCAAGCGGTCTGCACGCCCCTGAGAGCGGTGGGTGGCTCCGGAACGCGGGTACGCAAACGGGTCTCGCCCGCAGGCACGCTGGTCACGAGCAACAACTGGAACACAGATTTCGCCGTGCCTGGGGGAAACGCCTTCCGACGCTACACCGTTACAGTCGCGCCAGAGAACGACGGTCAGTACAGCATTCACGCCTACCTCAAATACGGCAACGACACCGCCGACCAGTTCTATAACCAGGACAATGTCCCGCTCAGTCGCGGCAGACGCTTGATTCTCTCCGGCCAGCCCCGCAGCGGCAACCAACAGCCCTTCCAGGTCAATGTCTCGGTCGGCGGCACGGTGGCCTTGGGCAACACTTACACGGTCTCGGTCGTAGGCTGTCGCTAAGCGCACAGGCTGCCTTAGACGATTGGGAGCTGCGCAGGGCTAGTCCAAACTAATTGGCAACTGCCGGGACTGAGGGATGCTAGCCCTAGTGATTGCTCAGGAACTTTCGGCGGCGGAGTTGGGTCATGCTAAACAGGTGTAGCGCACAGCTCAACAGTCAATTCTTGGGAAAATCAGCAGAAGACTTCCCAACCTTCGAGGGACAGAACAATGAACAATATCATTCGACGCGTAACCACAGCGGCACTATTGGTCGCTTTAACCGGGAGTGGCGTGGTCTTTGTGGGAGGCGACCTGAGCGCCCAGGCTCAAGTCGGACGCCCGTTTCGTAACCGCGATCAAGTTCAGCGCATTTTAGAGCGCCTGGAAGTTCGCACTGATAGTTTTCGTCGGAGTCTGGACGATGCGCTAGATCGCAGTCGTTTCAACGGCTCTCAGCGAGAAGACAATATCAACGCGCTAGCCAGAAACTTTGAACGGCAGACCGATCGTCTGCGCGATGACTACTCTGATGGCGATCGGGTGCGGGGCGGCGTCCGCGAGTTGCTTGCCACGGGCGACCAGATTGATCGGATTATGCGACGCGGACGCTATGGCCGAGAAACCGAACGCGATTGGGCCGCCGTGCGTACGGAACTCAATCGCCTGCAAAGCTTCGCTCGCTATTAAACCGAGTCGAATTTACAGGGTGCAAAACTGCCTGCCTCAGCTTGGTGCATCTAAAAGAGGCAGGTGACTCATGGGTGCTTATGGCAGGGTGGGCAGTTTTGCTCACCCTTTTTTTGGGACTCAGAAGCAAGGAGACCGCGCGCCGCCCTTGACCAAGATCCTGCCGCCGTTGAGCGAACCCTTGCAGGACTCTGGCGAAGACTGGTCGCCATATCCCCAGAAGTTGTAGGGCTTAGGCGAAGACTTGTAGCGCTTGGGCGAGGCCTTGAATGACTTAGGCGAAGACTTGTAGCGCTTGGGCGAAGCCTTGAATGACTTAGGCGAAGCCTTGAATGACTTAGGTAGAGATTTGCAGAACTTAGGCGAAGACTTCTAGAACTCGGGCGAAGGCTGGTCGCGATAGTTCCCGAAACTCCAAAAGAGCACACGGCTTGTGCGCCCCTTCGGCGCAGCAGCTCAGCGCAACCGTGGGGCCGCCTCGACCACGCCCAGCAACGGATCTGAGCCAGCCCCTAGCAATGGCCGAACCGCAAAGGCACGAGAGTCCAAGGTCGTCGCCTTTTGCGCGACCAGCGGCAGCGCCTCGCGCACCCGCGAGGCCACAGCAACCGTCTTCACGTCGTAGGTTTGCGTCGCCAGCTTGGGATACAAACCAATGCCGATCACCGGCACCAGCAGGCACATCGTGATCAGCACTTCCCTGGGTCTGGCATCCGACAGGCTCCAGCCACTCGCCGACAGCGGCAACGCCTCAACCCCATAGAACACCTGCCGCAGCATCGACAGCAAATAAATCGGCGTGAGAATCAGGCCCACCGCCGCCAGCAGCACCGCCAGCGTCTTGAAGCCAGGCCCGTAGACCTCGCTGGTGGTCAGCCCCAGGAACACGCTCAGCTCGCCGACAAAACCGCTCATACCCGGCAGCGCCAGCGAGGCCATTGAGCCAGCGGTGAACAGCGCAAACACCTTAGGCATCGACTGGGCAATGCCGCCCAGCTTCGCCATCACCAGCGTGTGCGTGCGCTCATAGGTCACGCCCGACAGGAAGAACAGGCCCGCCGCAATCAGCCCGTGGGAGATCATCTGCAGCATCGCGCCGTTCAGCCCCAGCTCCGTGAACGAGGCGATGCCGATCAGCACAAAACCCATATGAGAAATCGAAGAGTAGGCCAGTCGCCGCTTCAGGTGCTCCTGCCCCAACGCCGTCAGCGCCCCGTAGAGGATGTTGACCACCCCCAGGCCGACCAGCACCGGCGCGAAGTAGACATGCGCCTGGGGCAACAGCTCCAGGTTCAGACGCACCAGCGCATAGCCCCCCATCTTCAGCAGCACCCCCGCCAGCACCATCGAGACCGGAGCCGAAGCTTCGCTGTGGGCATCCGGTAGCCAGGTGTGCAGCGGCACGATCGGCAGCTTGACCCCAAACGCAACCAGCAGCGCCGCGTAAACCACTAGCTCAAACGCCAGCGGATACGGCTTGAGCGCCAGCTCACTCAGCTCAAAGGTGACCGCGTCCCCATAGAACGCCAGCGCCAGCGCCGCCACCAGGATGAAAACCGAGCCCGCCGCCGTGTAAATCAGAAACTTGGTGGCGGCGTACAGCCGCTGCGGCCCGCCCCAGATCGAGATCAGCAGGTAAACCGGCACCAGCTCCAGTTCCCAAGCCAGGAAGAACAGCAGCAGATCCTGAGCCGCAAACACCGCCAGCTGAGCGCTGTAGAGCACCAGCAGCAGCGCAAAGAACAGGCGCGGCTTTTTGGTGACCTGCCAGGCCGCCACAGTGGCCAGCGTATTCACCAAGCCAGTCAAGACGATCAGCGGCATCGACAAGCCGTCCACGGCAACCGACCAGTTCAACCCCAGTTGAGGCACCCAGGTGTAGCGCTCAGCCAGTTGCAGCGCTGAGCGGTCGAGATCGTAGTGCTGCCAAAAACAGCCCAGCATCAAGGCGAAATCTACCAAGCCAACACCCAGGGCATACCAGCGACTGGTTCTACCTTGGGCATCGTCCGGCAACAACGGCATCGCCAGGGCCGCTAACAGCGGCAACAGAATCATTGTGCTGAGCCACGGAAATTCAGCGCTAACCATCACTGATGACATATACTCACCGCTTACGGCCCTAGTCTATTACATAAGTTCATGAAGTTCTGCGAAGGAACCGGCAAAGTATCCATGAAAAAACCAGACGGTGGTCACGGCTACCGTCTGGTCTAAAATCCACTTGGCGAGCGTCAGGTGTAAGGACACTCCCGGTCCGAGCCAACGCTTCAGTTGCTGGGCAGATGGTTTCGGCGGCGTATACTCTCTCGCTTAGGCTTCGCCCGAGACTGCCGCCAGCCCCATTACCTGGCGGTAGCGGGCTTCGACCTGCGAGCGGCCTTTGAGCTGTCGGTCCTGATGGTAGCCGCTGTGACGGATCAGGCCCTCGCGCAGGCGTTCGATGTTGGTGGTCTGCACCTGGCCCTCGGCAACAATCGCTTTGCCATCGACCCAGGTGCGCTGGACCACCTGAGTGGGACGGCCCAGCACCAGCAGGCCCACGGGGTCAGTGCGGGGCAGCAAAGACAGATTCTTGAGGTCATAGAGCACTAGGTCAGCCTTCTGGCCCACAGCCAACGAGCCCATTTGGTCGGCGACATTCAGGCCCTTTGCGCCGCCGAGCGCCGCCATCTGGATCGACTCGAACGGCGGGATCCAGTTGCGGTAGTCCGGGTCGGTGAGGTTGTGCAGGATGGAGCCGATTTTGATCGCCTCTAGCAGGTCCTGGCCGTCGTTGCTGGCGGCACCATCGCAGCCGAAGGCGACGTTCACACCGCACTGGCGGTACTTGAGCACGGGCGCAATGCCGCTGCCCAGGCGTAGGTTGCTGAGTGGGTTGTGCACGACCGTGGTTTGGGTGCGCGCCATGATCTCCAGGTCGGCGTCGGTCAGCCAGACGCAGTGGGCCAGGGAGGTTCGCTCGCTCAGGTAGCCAAGGCGCTCTAGGTGTTCAACCGCCGAGCAGCCATATTTTTCTTGGGCTAGCAGCTTCTGGGCGCGGGTCTCCAGCAGGTGGGCGTGGCGGCAGAGATTGTATTGGTCGCTGAGTTCGATACAGCCTGTGAACAGCTCGTCTGAACACAGCTGAATGCCGGTCGGCGCGACCAGGAAACTGACGCCCTGTTCAGGCCGGTGATAGGTGCTGACCAGATCGGCCATCAGTTCTAGCGTGGCCTGAGTAGTGCGCAGGTAGTCTTCGACGGGCACCGACCTGCCACTGGTGGGGATGCCCGCAGGTAGGGACTGGTCCTGGATCAACGGCCCGATGAAACTGCGGATGCCCACCTCACGGTAGGCTTGCACGGCGGCGGCGACCGTCTCGCGCTCCTGACCGGGGATTAGCACCAGATGATCGACCACGCTGGTGCCGCCCGAGAGTAGAGTTTCAACGGCGGTGCTTAAGGCGCTCAGGTAGACCTGTTCGGGGTCCAGCGGCGTGAAGTCATAGAGGTCGGCGAGCCACAGCTCCAGGGGCAGCGGCGGCACCAGGCCCCGCTGCCAGATCTCAGAAGAGTGGGTGTGGGCATTGACAAAGCCGGGCAGCAACAGATTACCGCGCCCATCAATGATTTCTCCCTGCGGCTCCAGGGCTGCGTCGATGGCAGCGATGCGATCCGCCTGGATTTGGACGCTCACCGTCTGGTATTGAGTAGTGCGATTGGCGTCTAAACCCACCGGAATCAGCACGTTTTGAATGGTGATCATGCGCGAGAAATTTCCCTGGCTGGACTGGCCCCGTGGAGGGCTGGCAGGTCCCTCAACACTCTGTAACCCTATCAGCCTGTCCCAAATGAGGACAACCAGGCCGCCAGCTTCGACCCCCTAGCTCAGAGCTTCACCCCTTGGCGTTCGGGCTCCAGTCGCCGCGCTGCAAGCTCGGCGTGTCAGGCTTTTTGCTCCATCTCCCGAGCTCGAAACTCAGCGTGTCAAGCTTTTTTCTCTATCTCTCAAGCCCGAAACTCGGCACATCAAGCTTTTTGCTCGAGCTTCCAAGGGCTGAGCAGTGCCAGCCAAGCTGTTGGCTCGGGCTCCCGAGCTCTACGCCTCTCGCGAGGCCGAAGGAAATTCTTCACTCAACGCAAGTTGGCCGTCGCCGGTTCAGCGAATCACAACCTGCTGCGCGTTGAAAGTTAGGGTTTGACCCTCTATGGGTACTTGCAAAGTTTCGCAGAACGGTTTTAAGGGGGTCAGTTCGGATGTCTACCTTCAAATTGTCCACTGGATCAAGTTGGCTTGCCAGCCCTACTTCCACTACTTTGCTGAGGGCTTGCTCTCCCAGATCGGGATTATCTTGTGTCATGCTAGTGCTCCAAAATTTTCAAAAATTAGGGTAATTTGTAGCTGGCAATGCGCAGGCTCAGTTCACCGGCTCGTGGATCACGACTGAAGATAAATGCTCCTTCTTCAGTTTCACCGTCTGCTAGAAAATCAATTTGCTGCTCCCCTGCTTCTTCAACTTCACCACCGATGCGAAGCTCAGCAATGACCTGGACTGACTCAGCCGTCTCGCCTCCTGTATTGGTCAGTTCAAAGGGCACATAAAATTGTCCCTGTATGGCCCGAATTTCGCCGTCGCGTCTGACGTTTAGAATCGGTAGCTGGTCTGCTGTGGTCAGCCAGTCATAGATGACCAGACCGATGATGCCTGACAGAACACAGGTCGCAATGCCAAGAGATATCCACTCAGCTGGTGAGCGATCTGGCTGCTGTTTTGGCGGTGCGGACGGGTCAGTCTCTCGGTCGCTCGGAGTCATGTTGCCAGCCGCCCTGCCGCACCGCCAATCGTTGCAGGCAAGCCAAGAATCAGCGTGCACTTCAACCACAGGGACCACGGATCGTCAAAACTAAGCTGACGAAAGAACCACAGCATCAATGCGGCTGCCATCAGTGAGATTAGATAGGATGCAAGGGTTTCACTCACAGGGGTTTGGAAGAGACCTTGCTGTTGCTGGCGCTTTTGCTGGTTCGCGAACTGAGCCTCAAACACAATAGCGTAGGAAATCAGCAGCGAGGCCAAAACAATGGCCAACAGCCAGGGGCCTGAGATCGCAGCTGAAAGTATCAGGACTTCATCGGTGGGTGCGATATTAAATGCAATAATTACTGCGCCGATCAGGGCGGCTCCAATATCAGCCAGCGTCGCATTGAGTTCGGCCCCATTGCCTGGTTTTTGAGTCTGGCTTGTTTTAGTCTGGCTTGGTTGCCCACTCTCTTCTGCATTGGGCTCGCTGATTAAATACTGGCGAGCTAGGGCCACACCCAGCGAAAATGGCACACTCTCAAAAATCAGCTTTCCTAAAGCCTCGCCCAGGGAAGTATTAAAGTTGATTTCACGCAGAAGCACCAGTACAAATGTCGTACAGACGATCCCAATTGCCAGAGCTTCTACGCTGTCTATCGCAGCATCGATTAGCCGAATATCCTTTGTGCTGCGAAAGCCTGAAGTGCGGTTGAGCAGAAAGACTGCGACAAAGGTTGCAGCCAGAGCGCTCAGCATTCGAGGTGGTTCAACGAAGGAGCCAAGCGACCAAATCTCCATCGTGTACAACAGAGGAATCCCGAACAGGAAACCGCCAGAAGCTCCCCTCACAATGTCGTTGACTTCTTGGGTCCAAATGTTTCTGTGGGCTTTGCGGGTCAGCACCTTCAGAGGATCCCTTTCTCTGTTTCATCCACGACGATTTCGGTTTGGGGCAGCCAGTCTAGCGGCTTTTGCTGATCGTCAACTGCCTCAAATAGGAGTTCGAAGTCGGCAGGCAGCTGGGCGACAAGCTTGCGCATTGCACCGGCTGCGATGGCTTCATTCAGGACCTCAAACACAATTCGGGTGTAGTCTGTGGCCTCAGTTAAGCTGAGACCCGCTCGCTCGCTGATCCGCTTGACAAATTCGTTGAGCGAGAAGGCCTCCCCGGTTTCACACGCCTGCTTGCTCCGTCGAACGGGTTCTGTGAACTGCGATAACAATGGCTCTAGCAGATTGGCCCCGTCGCCCAAGCGCTCTACTAGCGTCTCAAGCGCGACACGCGTGACCCTTTCGGCTTCGTCCTGGGATTTAAGAGCAGCTCGTAACTGGACTTGCTCGACGAATTCATCGCGTTCTATCATTGCGTTTAGTTAACATAATATGAATATGATTTTGCCAAGTCGTAATTCTACGAGGATCCAGATCTGAGATACTTCATTCTAAAGATAGATTTAGCTGCTGGTGACCAGCTGTGATGCTTGTGTGATTCTCAATTTTTTATATCTTTAGAGTGAAGGCATGAGAGCGGCCGGTCTTTTAGGATTTCTGAAAACTTGTGATTCGTGAGGTAATTGGCGTGACTAAAGTTTTCTCGGTCTTAAGAAGCACTTTTCGCAAAAGCACACTGCTACTAGCTTCGGCGCTGTTAACTAGCTTATTGGGGATGCTGCTGGCTAGCGGCCAACCGAGCTATGCATCGACTGCCCCGGCGCAAAAGCTATCCCCCGAAGCGACGCAGATTAGAAGAGATGGACGGCTCCAGACTCCGAGCCAGACCGCTCTAGACCGGGAACGGTCTTATGAAGAGACGGCCCAAGCGGCTGAGAGCCTCAAAAGTCAAGAGCAGACTTACGAACAAGATTTGAAAAACTACAAAGAGTCACAGCCCGATAAGGGCTTGGTAGAAGGGGTCAAAGACGTGATTGAAAAGGTCACCAGTCCTCAGTAAGTCTCTCAGTCAGTCTCCAGTCAGCCTAGGGTCGTCCTTCTGGTTTTACAAGCTCTGACTCTGGGCTGATGGACCAGGTATCAACGCAGTACTACGCTAATAACCAAACGCAAGACAAGAATGGAGCATAGCAATATGACCGACCACAACACCGATAAAACTGACTCGACCCCAACCTCTAATCAGGGCAAGGATCTAGCCGATATCGAGAAAGGCAAGCAGACCACGCTTGACGAAAAAACTCGCACCACTGGCACAGGCGAGCCTAGCGACATGAAAGAGAAGGCCCAGTCCGAAGGTCAACCCGGTCGGGGCAACCAGCGGATCGCTGGCAACCCAAATCAAGGCGGCGAAAACTAACGCTGCTCTAGTCTGGCTACTATCTGAAGTCTAGTTAGGATGTAGCTACTCCCCCGCAAACCGATGGTTTGTGGGGGAAATGTTTTGAAGGAGAGAGGCAGGGCGAGGGAAGCTGGGCGCTCGGCCTTTAGAGTTCCGCTGGTTCGTTGACGTGGAGCCAGTAGGCGCAAAAAACTTGGATCATTTCCTCTAAGGTCTCAAGTTTGGCGGGCTTGATTAAGTAAGAGTTGACGCCTGCGTCGTAGGCTCGCTCTACGTCGACTCTTTGGCCCGAGCTACTGAGCAAGACTACGGGTAACCGTTTCAAAATCGGCTGCTGCCGGATCCATAGCAGTAGCTCGATGCCTGAGAGGTCAGGGGTTTTGTTGTTGGAAAGCAGCAGGGCTGGCAGGGGGTGCTCTTCGCGATTTTCGAACGGGCTTTGGCCCGAGAGGTAGCGGATGGCTTCTTCGGCAGTGATCACCACCTGGATCGGGATCTCCGGAGCAGCCTTGCGGAAGGCCCGTTGAAGCATGAAGAGAGCATCGGGCTGGTCCTCGACGACCAAAATAACCTCCCTCCTCAGCTTGATCACAGTTAGGCAGCTCCAAAATATACTGTGCTTGAACCCTGTGGCTGACTCAGACTCTACCAGTAGTGGTCGCTTGGGAAAATAGCCTCATGGCCAACCCTCCCAAATTCAGCCCCGAGGCTCGGACTTCGATCTTGCCCTGGGAGCGCGGGTCCAGTCAGACTAAGCCTGACAGAAGCGGCCCCCCCAGCCCCCGAGTTCGGAGGGAGCAGGCTTCCAATTTCTCCCGAACTCAGGGGTCGGGTGGGTCTAGCGCAAGATCTCAGTCCGAACCTCGTGAGTGAGGTTCGGAAACTTGACGGCGAGGCTCGGACAGGCTGGAGGCGCTCCTGAACCCGAGAACAGATGATGCGAGCTTATACCCGCTCTCAACTCTTGTATTACGGTGTCGCGGTGCTAGCGGTGATGCTGTCCCTGCTGCTGCGAGCGCTCCTGCAACCCCTGCTCAACGGGGGCAGTCCGTACCTCTTGTTCACGCTCGCAGTGCTGATCGGCGCGAGGATTGGCGGGTCAGGGCCGGGTCTGGTAGCGACCGCATTGGGGGGGCTATTCGGCAACCTGTTCTTTGTGCCTCCTTACGGTGCCTTGGCGCTCAGCAGTCCCAGCAACTTCTGCCAGTTCAGCTTGTTTCTAGTGGTGGGGGGCGTGATCAGCGGGCTCAACCCAGCCCTTTTGCCCAGGTTCATTCACCCCCTCGACCGGGAGGTTCGGTCGGGGGCCGCAGACAGTTCCCAGCGCTGCCAAGCCGAACTCGAACTGCGACGGCTTAGCGAAACCCTAGAACAGCGCGTGGCCGAGCGCACAGCCCACCTCGAAGCAGCCAATCAGGAACTCGAAGCCTTCGCCTTTACGGTCTCGCATGACCTGCGCACCCCCCTGCGGGCGCTGCAAGGGTTCTGCCACGCCCTACTGGCTGACTTTCCCGAGCAAGTGGGAGCAGTCGGGCGCAGCTACGCGCAGCGGATCGTCAATGCTGCCGAGCACCTGGACACGCTGATCCAAGATCTGCTGACCTACAGCTGCCTCAGCCGTATGGAGATCCCCCTAAAGCCACTGGACCTGAATTGGATCGTGGAGCGCGCCCTAGCCCAACTGGAGGACGAAGTGCAGCCGCGCCAGGCTCAGGTCACCGTCGCCAGACCGCTGCCACCGGTGGTCGGCAACCGGGGAATTCTCACCCAGGTCTTGGTCAATCTGCTCAGCAATGCCATCAAGTTCGTGGCCCCTGGCCTGCAGCCCCAGGTTCGGCTCTGGGCAGAGGTACGGGCGGGCTGGGTCCGGGTTTGGGTTGCCGACAACGGCATTGGCATCGACCCCGAACAGCAGAAACGCATCTTTCTGGTGTTTGAGCGGCTGCACGGGCCAGAAACCTACGCCGGAACCGGCATTGGCCTGGCGATTGTGAGCAGGGGCATCGAGCGCTTGGGCGGACGGCTAGGGGTCGAATCACAGCCAGGACAGGGCAGCCGGTTCTGGATCGAGTTGCCCCAAGCCGGGGAACGCCCCTAATCTCTGTGCCCCCGCAATCTGGCGGATGGCAGATGACAAAACACCTAAAGGCAATAGAGCCTTTTCATGTCATGTTTTTTGCAGATCCCCGTTCAAGTTCTCCTGAGATCAGCTTTGAGCCAGCCCCTACGCATCCTGCTCATCGACGACAGCGCCGATGATCGCGACCTCGCCATCCGAGAATTGGAACAGGCGTTTCCCAATCTCCAGATTGAACCCATTACCAACGCCGAAGAATTTGCTCAGGCCCTAGACGCCAATCGCTTCGATCTGGCGATTACCGACTACCAGTTGCGCTGGAGCAACGGGCAGAGAATTCTGCGCACGCTCAAAGCTCGCTACCCCGAACGTCCGGTGATCATGTTCACTGCCACCGGCAGCCAGGAAATTGCCGTAGAGGCCATGAAGCTGGGGCTAGACGACTATGTGATCAAGGCAGCCAAGCACTACATCCGACTGCGCGTCGCCGTGCAGTCGGTTTTGGAGCGCGTCGCCGAGCGCCGCCGCACCGCCCGCCTAGAGATCCGCCTGCACGGGCTGCTGACCCAGCTCAACGTCGGCGTGTTTCGCGCCACCCTAGACGGACGCCTGCTCGAAAGCAATCCGGCCTTGCTCAACTTGCTGGGCGTGCGTTCGCTGCAAGACGGCATACGCGATGGCCTGAGCGCTTTTTTTCTGGACCCAGAGCTGCGTGCCCTGACCCAAGAGGGCGAGCGGGAAGTGCTGCTGCGTCGGCCTGACGGCAGCGAGGTCTGGGCGTCTGTGAGCGAGACCTTGACCACGGTCGAGGGTGAAACCTTCATCGATGGCATCGTCGAAGACATCACCACGCGCAAACAGGCTGTCGCCCAAGAGCAGCAGCTCAGTGCCACCCTAGAGCGCCGAGTCGCCGAGCGCACCGCCGAACTCGAAGAGGTCAACCAGGACCTCGAAGCCTTTGTCTACACCGTCTCACACGACCTGCGCGAGCCCTTGCGCGGCATGCAGGGTTTTGCTCAGGCTCTGCTGGAAGATGTGGGCGAGCGGCTAGAACCGCTGGGTCGGGAATATACCGGACGCATTCTAGCGGCGGCAGAGCGCATGGACGCGCTAATCCGCGATTTGCTGGAGTACAGCCAACTGAGCCGCAGCCGCCTACCGGTCCAGCCTGTTTCCTTGGAGACCACCGTTGCAGCCGCACTCACGCAGCTGCAGCCCCAAGTCCAAGCCTGCAGTGCTCAGGTGAGCGTCGATGCTCCCCTGCCACCCGTGCTCGGCAACGCCACAGTGCTGCTGCAGGTGATTACCAATCTGCTCACCAACGCCATGAAATTCGTTGCCCCTGGCACCCCCCCCCAAGTCACGATTGGCAGCGAGGACCGTGCCGAGTTCGTCCGTCTGTGGGTAGAAGATAACGGCATTGGCATTGAGCTAAGAAATCAGGTGCGGATCTTTCGCGTGTTTGAGCGGCTGCACGGCGCAGAAACCTATCCGGGTACGGGCATTGGTTTAGCGATTGTGCGGAAGGGTGTCGAACGCATGGGGGGGCAGGTTGGGCTGGAGTCGGAGCTAGGACAGGGCAGCCGTTTTTGGGTCGATCTGCGCAAGGCTGCTGCGCGTTAAACCGCTGACCCCTCTTGTTTGTCCCGTCTCATCGCTAAGCACCGAATGTTGAGCCAACCGCTACGCCTCCTCCTCATTGACGATAGTCCCGACGATCGCGACTTAGTGCTGCGTGAGCTGGCCAAAGGCTTTGCAGCGTGCCAGGCAGAGGCGATCACCGATGCCGAAAGCCTAGAGCAAGCCCTGCGGACGGGCGGCTTCGACCTGGTGATCACCGACTACCGACTGCACTGGAGCGACGGGCTGAGTGTGCTGCGCCGGGTCAAGGCAGCCTACCCCCAATGCCCGGTGATCATGTTCACCGCCACCGGCACCGAGGAGATTGCCGTGGAGGGCATGAAAAGTGGCCTGGACGACTACATCATCAAGGATCTCAAGCACTACTTCCGCCTGGCCCTGACCGTGCGCTCGGCGCTCGAACGCCTCGCCTCGCAACAGCGCACCGCGCAGCTAGAGCAGCATCTGCAAGCCCTGCTCAACCGCTTGGACGTCGGCGTGTTTCGCGCCAGCGTCGAGGGGCAGCTCCTGGAGGCCAATGCCGCCTTTTTGCACCTGATCGGCCTGGACTCGCTGGCCGCCGCCCAAGCAGCCAGCCCCCTGCCGCTAGATCTGGGGTTAGAAGCGCCTTTGCAAGATCTAACCTGGGAGCGCGAGGTGCCCCTGCGGCGACCGGATGGCGACCAGATCTGGCTGACCCTGAGCAAAGCGCTCAGCCACCAAGACGGGCAGGCGGTCGTCGAGGGCCTGGTCAAGGACATCACCGAACGCAAACAAGCCGAACAAGAACGTCAACGGCTGCTGGCGCTGGAGCAGACCGCCCGCGCTGAGGCCGAGGCCGCTCAGCAACGCGCGGCCTTCCTGGCGCAGGCCAGCCAGCTGCTAGCGGCCTCGCTCGACTACGAAATCACGCTGAGGCGCGTGACGCACTTGCTGGTCTCCTCCCTGGCCGACTGGTGCATCGTCGATGTGGTGCAGGAAGAGCAGTCGATGCACCTAGTCGCGTTGGCTCAGGCCAACGCCGCCCAAGAACAGCGGCTGCGAGAGCTAGGGCAGCCCGCCTCGGTGGCTCAGCCTGAGTCTAGCGATGCCTGGACGGTGCTGAGAACTGGCCAGTCGCGGCTGGTGTCTGACCTAGCCGACGTGTCCCAGACCACCCCAGCGCTGAACCGCGAGTATCTGGAGCAGCTGCACCAGCTGGGGGCCAGGTCCTACATGATCGTGCCGCTGATCATCCGGGGTCAGAAGCTGGGCGTGCTGCAGCTGGTGGCAGCCGAATCGCAGCGGCGCTACACGCCAGCCGACCTAAGCCTGGCGGAGGAGCTGGCGCACCGGGCTGCCCTGGCCATTGACAACGCCCGGCTGCACCAGGAATGTCAGACGGCCAACCGGCTCAAGGACGAGTTTCTGACCACGCTCTCGCACGAGCTGCGCTCGCCGCTCAATGCGATCCTGGGCTGGGCACAGCTGTTGCGTGGTGGGCTAGACGCCGCCACGGCGGCTCGTGCTATCGAAACCATCGAGCGCAATGCCCTGGCCCAGACCCGACTGGTCAGCGATCTGCTAGATGGCTCGCGCATCATCACGGGCAAGCTGCGCCTCAAAACCCGTCGTGTGCCGCTGGTGGCGGTGGTCGAAGCTGCGCTTGAGGCGGTGCGCGTGGCCGCTGCGGCAAAAAACCTGCAGCTAGAGTCCCAGCTCGACGCCTCCCTGACCCTGACCCTGGGCGATCCTGACCGTCTGCAGCAAGTGATCTGGAATCTGCTGTCCAACGCCATCAAGTTCACGCCCGCAGGCGGGCGCATTCGGGTGCGACTGGAGCGGGTGGAGTCCCAGGCGCAGATCGCGGTCAGCGATACCGGATCTGGCATCTCGGCTGAGTTTTTGCCCTATGTATTTGACCGCTTCCGCCAGGCCGATGCCTCGATTACCAAGTCGCACGGCGGCCTGGGCCTGGGCTTGGCAATTGCCCGTCACTTGGTCGAACTGCACGGGGGCACGGTGCAAGCGCAGAGCCGGGGCGCAGGACAGGGCGCAACCTTCATCGTGCAGCTGCCGCTCGCGCCTCGGCATGGGCGCACCCAAACCTGGCAGCCAGAGTTTGCCACCGCCCCAGCGACTCAGCCAGAGGACACAGAACCTTCCCTGGCGGGTCTGCGCGTGTTGATCGTAGACGACGAGGCCGATGCCCGCGAGCTGCTGTGCGTCATCCTCGAACAGCAGGAGGCGGAGGTGATCAGCGCCAGCTCGACCCGTGAGGCCCTGAGCCTACTCCAGCACTGGCGGCCCGAGGTGTTGGTCAGCGATATCGGCATGCCGGGCGAGGATGGCTACGCGCTGATCCGCCAGGTCAGAAGCCTGGCGGCTGAGCAGGGCGGCACAATCCCTGCCATCGCCCTGAGCGCTTACGCCCGCGAAGAAGACCGACGCCAGGCTCTAGAGGCAGGCTTTCAGCAACATCTGACCAAACCAGTCGAGCCCGCACAGCTGGTCAGGATGGTGGCCGCTCTGGCGGCGCAGTCTGGTTAGCTGGCGCTGGCCTGCCCAGCAGCAGGATTTCAGCCCCTGGATAGGTGCGGGTGATAGCCTCAGGGAGTACTTCTAAAGACGTAATTCTGATCAGAACCAGACGCTCCGAGTTCTGGGCTGAAATCGTTCAGCTCAGAACTCGACTGTTTGAGTTCTGAGCTGAACGCTCCGAGTTCGGCAGCCAAAACTGCGAGCCTCCAGCCGCAATGGTCGAGATTGCAGCTTGAAGGTTTGAGTTCCGAGCTGCAATCTCCGAGTTTTGAGCTGTAACCTTCGAGTTCTGGGGCGCAACCGTCGAGTGTTAGACCCGTCCTTGCCTGATCTATCTCCGTGGAGGCCAGCCATGTCACCTGCAACGCGTTCCCGGCTGCTGCCCTACGGCATTGCTGTGCTCTCTAATGCCGTCGCCCTGTTGCTGACCTGGCTGTTGCAACCCCTGATCGCGCCAACGGTCTTCGCCTTGTTTTACCCGGCTGTGACGCTCAGCGCCTTGTCCGGCGGCTGGGGGCCAGGTCTGCTCGCCACCACACTGGCGGCTTCGGCTGCGCAATACTTTTTTCTGGCTCCGATCCCGTCCAGCACAGGCCAGCTGACCCGGTTGAGCTTGCTGGTGTTGGTGGCGCTCATGCTCTGTGGGCTCGGCTCGGCCCTGCGTGCGGCTAAGCAGCGAGCCGAGCAAAATCTCCAAAAGCTGCGCCTCAGCGAGGGCCGCTATCGCCGTCTGCTAGATACCGCCCACGAAGGCATTTGGACCCGAGACGCGCAGGAGTGCACCAACTATGTCAACTCGCGCATGGCCGAGCTGCTGGGCTACCGCCCCGAGGAGATGCTGGGGCGTCCGATCTTTGACTTTATGGATGAAGCGGCGCGGCAAGTAGCCCAGCAACACGTCGAGCGCCGTAGGCAGGGCGTCCGCGAGCAGTTTGAATTTTGTTATCGGTGCAAAGACGGTTCGGCCCTGTGGGCGCTGGTCTGCACCAATCCGATCCTGAGCGAAGACGGCGAATTCCTGGGCTCGCTGGCCACGGTTACCGATTTGACCGAGCGCAAGCGCTTCGAGCAATCCCAGCGTCTGCTGCTCGAAGCCAGCACCCTGTTGAGCGCCTCACTAGACTATGAGACCCTGCTCAATCGGGTGGCGCGTTTGTGTATCTCCTCCCTGGCCGATGGTTGCGTTGTCGATGTCTTGCGCGAAGAGCAAACAGTTTGCCAAGTGGCCGTGGCCCACACCGATCCGCTCCAAGAGGCGCTGCTGCAGGAGATACGGCAGCGCCATCCACTGCTGCGCCAGCCCACGAGCAAGGCTGGGACCGGGCCGCCAACTGGGCAATCGTTTGGGCAATCGTTTGGGCAATCGTTGCTGGCAAGCGAGCTGACTGACGCGCAGCTCGCGACCTACGCGGTCGATAGCCAGCACCTTGCAATGCTGCGCCAGCTTGGTCCCCGCTCCTGCATGATTGTGCCGCTGACGGTGCGCGACCAGGTCCTGGGCTCGATCGTGCTGCTCGTCTGCAAACCGGGGCGGCACTACAGCAAAGCCGATCTCTCGCTAGCAGAAGAGCTGGGCCGTCGCGCCGCCCTGGCGATTGACAATGCCTGGCTATATCGAGAAGCCCAGGAAGCCAACCGCATCAAGGATGATTTCCTAGCCACGGTCGCCCATGAACTGCGCTCACCGCTCAATGCCATGCTCGGCTGGGCACAGCTCCTACGCCGGGGCACTTTGAAACCTGCGGCCACGGCTCGCGCCCTAGAAACCATCGAGCGCAACGCCCGCGCCCAAAACAAATTGATCGAGGACCTGCTCGACATCTCGCGCATTATCCGGGGCAAGCTGAAGCTTCAGCTGGGTCCGATCAGCCTGTTGCCTGTGATTGAGGCCGCTCTGGAGGCCGTGCGGCCCAGCACTGAAACCAAACACATCCGACTGGAGTCGGTTCTGGACCCGACCGTGGGCTCTGTCTCCGGTGACCCTGACCGCTTGCAACAAGTGATCTGGAATCTCTTGTCCAATGCCGTCAAGTTCACCCCTGAGGGAGGGAGTATTGAAGTTCGCCTAGAGCAGACTGGTCAGTACGCCCGGATTTCAGTCACAGATACGGGCAAGGGCATCAGCCCTGAGTTTCTACCCCAGGTTTTTGACCGCTTTCGTCAGTCGGACCAGACCCGGCAAGCCCACGAAGGACTGGGGCTGGGACTGGCCATTGTGCATCACCTCGTAGAGTCGCAAGGAGGCAAAGTGCAAGCCACCAGCCCCGGCGAGGGTCAAGGCGCAACCTTCACCGTAATCCTGCCGCTGCTCAGCGAGGCGCAGGCACAGCCAAGCAACGCGTCTAAACGGACACCCCCCACTCGGTTGCCCAGCCTCCAAGGCTTGCGCGTGCTGGCTGTGGATGACGAAGCCGATACGCGCGAGTTTCTGCAGGTTGCCTTGACGCAGTGCGGTGCCGAGGTCATCACAGTCCCTTGTACCCGTGAGGCGCTGAACGCCTTGGAATACCTGAGACCGGACGTGCTGATCAGCGACATCGGCATGCCGGGCGAAGACGGCTACGTGCTGATTCGTCAGATCCGCGCCCGCTCCACCGAACAAGGCGGCGAGATTCCGGCAGTCGCCCTGACCGCCTACGCCCGAGACGAAGACCGCCAGAAGGCCCTTGCGGCAGGCTTTCAGCAACATGTGCCCAAGCCAGTCGAGGCCACCACCTTAATCACCGTCGTTGCAGCCGTGGTGGGACGCTGTTGACCCCTGAGTCTACCGAATCTACTAAGGCTACGGATATGAAGACATGGATATAAATCTATTTAGTCAACAGGTCAGCGAGTTGCGCTCACGAGCAGGAGAGCTGTTGCGGTGCAAAGGCGAACCCTGGTTAGCGCAGCAATCGCCAAGGCTGCTGGCAGAAGTTTTCCAGGAGTTTGAAGCCGCACTCGAAGAACTACAAATTTCTCAAGAGGAGCTACACCTACAAAACGAGCAATTGCAGCTGACGCAGGAGGAATTGTTCACCACTCACCAGATTGTGGTAGCCGAGCAGCAGCGCTACCAAGAGCTGTTTGAGTTCGCGCCAGATGGCTACCTGGTGACCAACAGCCAAGGCGTAATTCAGGAAGCCAATCACACGGTGGCCAGGCTGTTGGGAACCACGCAGCTGTACCTGGTCAGCCTGTCACTGGACATGGTGGTGGCTGAGGCTGAGCGTCCCGGCTTCCGGCAGAGACTCAGACAGTTGCAGGACGGCACAGGCGCGCCGCCAGAGCGGCAGACTTGGGAAACCCGCTTGCAGCTCCGCAATTGTGCGCTGCTGGATGCGGCGTTGACCGTCTCCGCCGTGCGGGAGGCGGGTCAGTTGGTGGCGCTGCGCTGGCTGGTCCGCGACATCAGCGACCGCAAGCGCGATGAAGTCGCAAAGGCACAGAGTCTGGCTCGTGAGCGTGCAGCCCTGCTTGAAGCCCGACAAGCCAACCGGGCCAAAGATGAGTTTCTCTCGATGCTCTCGCACGAGCTGCGCTCGCCGCTCAACGCCATTCTGGGCTGGGTTCAGCTGCTGCGGGGCGGCAAACTAGACCCCAGCCTAAGCACCCGCGCCCTGGAAACCATTGAGCGCAACACCAAGGCTCAAACCAAGCTCGTCAAAGACCTGTTGGACGGATCGCAGGTGGTCACGGGCAGGCAGCACCTAAACGTCTGCGCCTGCGAACTAGTGCCGATCATCAAGGCCGCGCTTGAAACCGTACGCCACGCTGCAGCGGCCAAAGCGATTCAGCTTGAAGTCAGGCTCGACACCGAGGTCGGCTGCGTCTGCGGCGATCCAGACCGGCTGCAACAGATCCTCTGGAATCTGCTGTCAAACGCCATCCGCTTCACGCCCAGCCAAGGGTCAGTGACGGTTCACCTGCGACGGCTGGGCGACCAAGCTCAAATCCAGGTCAGGGATACCGGCCAGGGCATTCGCAGTGAGTTCCTGCCCTACGTCTTTGACCGCTTCTGCCAGGCCGACAACACGATCACTCGCTCGCATGGTGGTTTGGGGCTGGGGTTGGCCATCGTGCATCACCTGGTGGAATTGCACGGAGGAACGGTCGAGGCCGACAGCTCCGGTGAAGGGCAGGGAGCCACGTTCACGATCAACCTGCCGCTGCTTAGGACCCACAGCCCCGCGAGCTTCGGTGCGCAACCCGGCTTGACTATCGCGGAGAGCGACCCAGGGGCGGCCCATCTGCCAGATCTCACCGGCATCCGAGTGCTGGTCGTGGATGACGAGGCAGATGCCCGCGAGTTTCTGACCACCGCCCTAGAGCTGCTTGGAGCCGAGGTAATCGCCGTCGGCTCCGTCGCCGAAGCCCTGATCGCCCTGGAACAACTGCAACCCAATGTGCTGGCCAGTGACATCGGCATGCCCGGCGAGGACGGCTATGACCTCATCCGCAGAGTCCGAGCCCTGGACGCAGAGCGAGGCGGCCAGATCCCAGCCGCCGCCCTGACCGCCTACGCGCAAGCAGAGGATCGTCAGCGGGTGTTGGCCGCCGGGTTTCAGCAGCACCTGCCCAAGCCAGTGGAGCTAGACCAATTGGCCGTGGTCGTCGCCGATTTGGCGAGGCGAGATAGATCCAGATAAACCAGCCAAAAACCCTGTCCGATTCAGGAACAGGGTTTTACACACAACTGTGTGCGCGGGTCTGGATAGCTGTCTAGTTTTGCCGGTGGCTTGGGTTAGCGAGTTTGACTGCGAGGGGCGGGCCTGAGATCCTGCCGCTCATCTTGGCGGTTCTGCCCCAGGGAAGATTTGACTCTATCGCCAACGTTTTCAGCGCCCCGCCGAGCCCCCTCAAGCGTTTCCTCAATTGCCTCCGGGATGTCAACTTTGTTGATCGGCTCTCGCACCCCGTCTTGCTGGGCCTCATATAGCTGGCGATAGGTATCTTTCGCAGCGGGATTGACCAGATCTTCACCGCGCTGAGGCGGGGGCACCGCCCCCGCAGGAACAGCGGGCAGACCGACTAGAGTGATTAGTCCTACCAGCAAGACCGTCAATAACGTGCGTCGTAGGGTTTTAGACCATGCGAACATTGCTACATTCTCCTGTGTTTCTTGAGTCACTTGAGTGCGTCGTAAGCGGCGTTGTGCGACTTACTTGCCCTGGAGGGTATCGCCGATCCCTTCAACGGTGCGCTTGACGGTTTCGCCTAGGTCCTCACCAGTGCGCTGGATCGAATTGCCCAAGTCTTCTCCGGTTCGCTCCGCTTCACGAGAGGCCTTGTTTAGCTGACGCTCGGCCTTGTCTGAGGCTCGCTCCGCTGAACGCTCAACCTTATCCACAGCCCGCTCCGCTTGACGGCGAGTGCCGGTCGCATTGCGCTCTAGCTTCTGCTCGGCGTCACTGCGCTTAGCAGCATTACCCAGACCCCCAAAGGCCCGTTCTAGCTGGTCATTACCCAATTCATTGACCGCCCGGTCCACTCGACGCTGGGTATTTTTCTCGGCATTACCCAAATTCTTGGGAATACGCTCAGCGGCCCGCTGGTAGCGGTCCAGCTGCGCTTCAGTAGCCTCTCTAGGATCTGCCTTGCGTCCCTCGGTATAGGGACCACGGCGATTTATATCGCTGAGGATCTGGCTGCTGCCCGAATCGCCAACCAAGGGCAATGCCTGAACCGAGGCCAAGGACGCACTGCTGAACCAAAGCAAGCTCGCCAACAAAACGGTCGAGAATACCTGGCTTAGTCGTTTCAACACTCTGTGGGTCTTAATCATGGGCCAACTTCTCCTGTGAATTGAGTGGGCTTGAGTAACCTTGGGATTTTAAGAAATGCACTTGAAAAAAACGTCTCCCTGAGGGTGGGTTCTTGAAGTCTGAGGCCCTCGCAGAAGTGCCTGGAGCCGCTCAGTCTACTTTGTGACCGCTGGCCGTTATGACCTGTCGCATGGTCTCCTCAGAATCCCGGGTTTCTACGCGGACTGTCTTAAGCTCTAGGTCCACTTCTACCTGGGCTTCGGGGTCGGCTGTTTGGATGGTGCGGGCGATGTTGGTGGCACTACTAGCGTCAACAATGCTTGGGACATTGAATTGTAGCTGCATGGGTAATCTCCAACTGTTTTTGGTTGATCTTGGCTTGATTTTTGTTGATATGCCTGTCCATCTCGATAGAGTTCTTTCGGGATGAACGCTCTCTACCTTTGGACAGATTAGCTTCTGGCAAACTCCCATTAGGATTTGAGTGAATTAAGAGCCCCGGAGGACACAAAACTTATGGCCTCAACAGAACAACTTCGCGGTACGGACTTAATCGATTGCGCTAGGGCGAACTTTAGCAAGGGGCTTGAGGTTGCCGCCTCACGCTGTGGTTATGGGGAAGACCTGGAAACTTTTGAGCAGGCCCTGAAGCAAGCTTGCGATTACATCGGCGTTGAGCTGCATAGCTTTGAAGACCTGAATAAAGGGCAGCCGAGGGCTCAGCAGGAAGCGGGGATTGAAATTGCACCAGACACGCCAACTCAGCTTTAGTTGCATTTGCTCTGTGACTGAATCCTGAAGCGCGAAAACAGTAATTGGAGACAATTCTGATCTCTACCCACGGAGACAGATTAATAAAATCTAGCAAAGCTAGGATTGCCATAAGTAGCCTGATCAAGAGTCTTGAGAAGCCACTCAAACCTCTGGCTGCAGTAACTACCACGATGTAAAAGGAAGACGCTGCCTCATGTTTTTTCATAAAAAAGAGACCATCAATGCTGTGAACGTAGGTGAAGCCAATCCGCGTTTTGCCCAGCTTTTGTTGGAGCAATTCGGTGGTGCAACCGGCGAGCTCTCAGCAGCATTGCAGTATTGGGTTCAGTCTTTTCATTGCGAGCATGCTGGCATTCGGGACATGCTACAAGACATCGCAGTGGAAGAGTTCGGTCATTTAGAAATGATCGGCAAATTGATTGAGGTGCACACCAAAAACGTCGATCAGACAGAGGCTTACAAGAGCACGCTGTTTGCAGTGCGAGGCGTGGGACCGCACTTCTTAGACAGTCAAGGTAGCGCCTGGACAGCGAACTACATCAACGAGGGTGGCGATGTGGTGCGCGATCTACGAGCTGACATTGCGGCAGAAGCAGGAGCACGCCAGACCTACGAGTCTTTAATCCATTTGGCTACCGATGAGGGCACGAAAAAGACATTGGTGTACTTGTTGACTCGCGAGATTTCGCACACCCAGATGTTTATGAAGGCGCTTGATTCCCTGGGTAAGCTGACCGATCCGATGTTTGGCAATGTCCAACCTGACGAGACAGTTGACCTCTACTACAACCTGTCTCAGAACGGTAAGGATGAGCGGGGGCCTTGGAATTCTGAGCCAGCATTTAAATACATCGCTGATCCTGCTAACAGCTAATAGTCAGCAGAATTGAGACTAGCTAGTCTCAATATCATGGGCCAGAGGGAAATCATTTCCCCTCTGGCCCATGATATTGACTGGTTTTGATTGACTGGTTTTGACTTGGCTGCCTGCAGCTTCAGTTAATCCTCCTGGGCCTCATGAGAAGGATCCCCATAGGTTTGCCGAACAAAGTCGGAGATTTCGTCAGCATCTTTCACATGGTGCAGGGCCTTCTGAGTACCATCGGGCTCGTCAACCACAAAGTAGGTGGGAACTTCGATATGCTCGCCCGTAATGTCCGGGGAATCTACCGCCAGCTGCTGTGATTTCTCCTCAACAGTTTGGGGTTCTTCAGCGATCACATCACCGGGGTTAACAGTGCGGTGAGTCTTGTCGTCTGTATATTTTTCGGGTTGGGTCAACTCTTTGTGGTCTGGAGATTTGCCTGATTTATTATCCATGGGGCTCCAAGAGATTACAAGCATTCAGACCTATCCTAAAGAGACAAGGAATAACCTCGCCTCTTTCCATAGAAGGACTTGCGTAGCCTTGGGACTCGCCTTCAGTTCAAAGCCAAAGACCACCCTTTTATCTTGCTCGGTCTATCCCTACTAAACCTTTCTCAACCCCTGCAAACTGAGGGCAAGATTCAGCTAGGGCAGGCGTGGCGGCGGCACTGGTTGAGAGTCAGGGTCCGGAATTGGCGACGGGTCAGGACCAGGGATCGGCTGGGGAATTGGCCCCGGCACAGGTTGTGGAATGGGCATTGGAATGGGCTGCGGAATTGGGCCTGGGACCGGCTGGCGGATGGGACCGGGAATGGTCTCTGGCACAGGACCCACCACGGATTGGCTGGACACTCGAAAGTGCATTGAAGAAAACTGAGTCTTGACAGGAGTGTTCATCAGAGCCTCCATACAGCAGTACAACTATGCTCACAATCTCTACGAAATCTCCCCCTATCCTGCGAGAGAGATAGCAAAAATCTGCCAGA
Source organism: Leptolyngbya sp. SOY_34_metabat_272 (assembly GCA_031399305.1). GTDB lineage: Bacteria > Cyanobacteriota > Cyanobacteriia > FACHB-261 > FACHB-261 > FACHB-261. Next base: position 16,344 of record JANNOU010000095.1, on the reverse strand, counting down.
CTCAGAGCGATTGCTCCTAGATTCTGCGGGCTTTTAGGAGTTCTTCTAGCGCCCTGAAATGAGCTTTTGGTCTACCATCCTGAGCCAGATGTCACTGACTTAAGCTTGGTATCGATGGCTGCAACTCTTGAAATCTTGTAGCTGATACCGACCATGCAACTCTAAAGTCAGTGCATTCGGTTCTGAGATGAATAGCATTGTCTTCGGGAAGTCGTGGGGGTTGGAGAGAACCCGGAATGGGGGGCGTTTGCCCCCCAAACCCCCCACTGGGGGACGAAGCGCCTCCCCCAGACCCCCTGCGCAGAGGGGTTACTGATGGGCTTAAGTCAGTGTCACTCGGTCCGAGACTCGACGATGAGGTTCTGAGGCTCGTGCAAGAGCTTTCAAGGCTCGCTCGCGAGGTTCTGAGGCTCGTTACCAAGGTTCTGAGGCTCGAGCGCGAGGTTTTGAATCTCGCGCTCGAGCCTCAAAACCTGCCGATTGAGATGCCGAAACTCAACCGCAAGGCTCTAAAGCTAAATGGCCCCGCCCAGCGTGTCACTCACCGCTTGCGCAGGGGGTCTGGGGGAGACGCTTCGTCCCCCAGTGGGGGGTTTGGGGGGCAAACGCCCCCCATTTCCGGGTTCTCTCCAAGCCACGACTTCCCGAAGATAGTCCTAAGCCAGCACCATCCCCCATTCTGAACCTCTTGCATCTTGAGACACATCCTTATCTTGAAGCCGGGTGAGGGTTTGGTTCAGCCTTAGATCCCAGAGCTTAGGGAGAGCTGGGAAGATCTGGCACCTGCCAGACTTTGATGCTGGTGTCCTTGCTGCCGCTGGTAAGCGTGTGCCCATCCGGACTAAACCTGACCGACAGGACCCAGTCTGAATGCCCAGAGAGGCTCTGAAGAAGCGCCGCCGTCCGCACGTCCCAGAGTTTGATCGTATTATCAACACTGCTGCTGGCCAAAATCGGCAACTTGGGATCGAAAGCCAGCGACACCACCTGACTGCGATGCCCAGACAGGGTGTGGATCAGCTCACCCGTCTGCAGGTTCCAGAGTTTGATCGTCTTGTCCCAACTGCCGCTGGCCAGGATCCGGCCATCGGGGCTTATAGCCAAACAGCGCACCGCACCCATGTGTCCGCTCAAGATACCCAGCGGCTGCCCATCACTCAAACGCCAGAGCTTGATGGTGTTGTCCCGACTGCCACTGATCAGGGTTTGCCCATCCGGGCTGATCACCACTGCATAAACCCAGTCTGCGTGTCCAGTGATCGTGCGCAGCAGCTTACCACTGCTCAGCTCCCACACACGGATCGTGCGATCAGCACTGCCGCTGACCAGAGTGCGCCCGTCGGGGCTGATGGCCAGCGACCAGATTGAATCGAAATGTCCACTCAGGCTACGCAGGGGTTTGCCCGTCGCCAGGTTCGACAGCACGATGCTCGTATAACTGCCGCTGGCCAGAGTTTGCCCATCCGGACTGAGCGCCAGGGACATCACCGCATTGGCATACAGGGGCAGAGTGCGACGTAAAGCCCCGGTCCGCAAATCCCATAGCTTGACCTGCTTATCAGCACTGCCGCTGGCGAGGGTCTGCCCGTCGGGGCTTATAGCCAGCGACCAGACCGAGCTGATGTGCCCGGCCAGCGTGCGCTCCAAAGAGACGGAGTGGGTCCAGGGGCTGGCCGATGGCCCTGTGGTGGGAGTAGCAGTAGCCTGAGCCTCCAGGTCCGCCGACCGAGTTGACCACGGCGAGTAATAAAAGCCAACTGCCACCGCCACCGCCAGAACTGTGCCCAGCCCCAGCCCCAACAATCTGCGAGCGGGGAACGGCTTCGCGGCCAGAGCCGAGTCAGGTTGTTCGTCAGTCTGCCGCGTGCTCGCCGGAACCGCCAGAAAGGTGCTCTGCTTAGACCACGGCACCGGCGGCATCCGGCTGACCGTGAGCGTCGGTAGCGTCGCAGAGCCCGACTGAGAATTACGGCTCTCCGGCTGGAATACGGGGGTCGGTTCGGGTGCAGCCGGTAGAGCGGGCAATTGGTGCTGCTGGACAAGGGGCTGGAGGGCTTGCAGCGCCTCACTAGCCGACTGATAGCGGTCTTTAAAGTGGTAGCACACCATCCGGTTGAGCACCGTGGCACACTCAGCGCTGACCGGAGCCTGCCAGACAATCTCGCCAGTATCCGCGTCTTCTTGGAACTGCGTGGGGTTGAGCCCGGTCAACGCCTGGATGGCCAGGATGCCCAAGGCGTAGACGTCGCTATTCAGGCGCGGCCTGCCCCGTCCTTGTTCAGTTGCCATGTAGCCCGGTGTGCCGATGGCGATCGTCGCAGCGGTTTGCTCCGGAGATTCGGTCGGTTGGCAGCGGATCTGTTTGACGGCCCCAAAGTCGATCAACACCAGCCGACCATCCTGCTGTCGTCGGATCAGGTTGCTCGGCTTGATATCGCGGTGAATAACCCCGTGGCCATGCACGAACATCAGGATGCTCAAGACCTCCTGGATCAGCTGAACCACCTGAGCTTCGTCCCAGCGGCAACCGGACGCCAGCTCAGTGCTGAGCGGATGACCTTCGATAAACTCTTGGACTAGGTAGAACTCCTGGTCCTCTTCAAAGTAGGCCAAAAGCTGGGGGATCTGCTCGTGTTTGCCCAGCTTTTCTAAGGTCTCAGCCTCACTGAGGAAAAGCCGTCTGGCTGTCTTCAGGGAGCTGGCACTATTGTTGTTGGGCTTGAGTTGCTTGACTACACAAACCGGGTGCCCTGGCCTCCGAGTATCGTGGGCGATGTAGGTCTGACCATAGCCACCTGCCCCCAAAAGTTCAAAGATCTGGTAGCGCCCGTCTAGTATTTTGCCCAACATCGTGTGACTCACTCCCTGAGATAGGGAACATCAAATAATGATGATCACTCACGCGCCAGAAGGTCGCCGGGCCGGAAGTCGCCGATGTAGACGCAAGCCGAATTCGCTCAGGCAAGGGGGAACTCGCCCTACGGCACGAAAGTCTCAAGGGGGGCCACCCGAAACCCATGTTCCATACTGACATACGATCGACAGAGGGCGATCAGATTCACCAGACTCAACACGCTGCCGAACCTGAGCTATTTTGGAGTGTGTTAAGGTTCGTATCCAAGGTCTGGATGCAGGTCTGGATGCGTTGAAGGCCAATCTTTTCTTGGCTTGCTTCGGCCCAGCGCTCGGCAGAGGGCGGGCGAGAATATTTTCACCAACGGAGTTGGGAGTGGAGCTGGGGGTGCTGAGCTTGACCTAATTCACCAACTGTTGCTTTCGTCCTGACCGTACCAGCGAACCCATGATAGGTATTAAATTTAACTGGCTGAGTCGAGTGGCCATGGCAGGCCTGAGCTGTCTTTTGACCACGAGTCTGGCAGATCTGACAATGACCTCCACAGCCTTAGGTCAAGCCTCAGAGCCAACGGCTGCTCCTGCTGTGCCCGTAGAACCACAAGGTCAGGCTGTGGAGGACTCACCTTTGACCTTCACAACTGTTTTAGACTACAGCAATTGTCTGGAAGATATCTTGCAGCTCTCTCAAAATCGGGAGCAGTTTAAACAGCGCGGCAGACGCAGTGATTGTCTCACCGATTTGTTTAGAGCTCGCATAGAAACGGGGCTGTCTGGTTCACAGACACTGCAACTAATCGAAGCGGCCAATGCTTACGCGACTTCGCTCAGACCCAGACTTTTTCCGCCGCGTGGGCAGCGGCTGAGAATCGCAGAACAGTTCGGCTTTATTTATGAGATCGACGCTGAAGATCTAGTGGCTCGCAGACTCGCGGCTCAGAGTTCGCCACCGCCGCGAGTAGAACGCCCAGAAAATCCAACGCCGACACCAACGCCGACTCCAGGCAATGATCTAGCCGAGCAGCCTAGCTTTTTCTGTGGAGTGAGTGCAAATGTACCCACCACAATGGTCAAGATTCAGCAGATCGATTACCCGTTGCTCAGCTGGACTCGGGCTTTAGGGCTGTCGGCCTCAGAGCGCTGTGAAGCCGTCTCTGGTCGGCTGCAGACGCTGTACCGCGATGGGACCTTGCGCTACCTGACTACGGGCACGATGGACGGTTCGCCCGTAATTTGCGCAGCGCAGGAACTCGGCTTACCTTGTCGCGATTTGATCGTAACTTTGGCAGTCAGCGCAGATGCAGAGCGAGCCCTAAGCGCCCTACTAGAGCGACAGCCACCTGTCAGTCGTGCCGACACTCCGATCTCAGCGCGTGCTTCTGGTCGCCTCTATATTGATGTTGCCCAGTACTTAGGAACCACGCGAACCAACGCCACCCATTCCACGCCGCCCTAGTGCTCAACACTCGACGCCCAGCAAGGGGCAAGACGGGGTGTTGTCCACAGGCGGTGGCACGGCGGGAGAAGGGTCATCCTCGCGGCTTGCAGGGCTCTGACTCTCAGGCGGACTGTTGCTCTCCGAGCGACGAGCTCCAGAGGTAGGAGCAGCAGAATCGACTCGATCATTGCGATGATTTCGACCTTTTCTACTGGGAGAAGGGGCAGCTCGCCGCACGGATGACTGCTCGATTTTGGACCTAGCTCGCTTGACGATTGGCCCGACTTTCTCTTGCCAAAATGGCGTCTCCGAGACTTGCTCGGCTTCGTTAAGCGCTATCTGCCAATTTCCAGCGTCCAGGGCTTGTTGCGCAGCACTCAGGCGAGTTTCATTGGCTCGCCATTCTTGTCGCCATTGGTCGATCTGCCGGGTAGCTTGCGCCTGGACCAGGCTTTCGGCAGGCAGCTTTTGAGCCATGGCGATGGCCTGATCGAATTGGCCCTGCTGATACTGTTGCGCGGCTACTGCCAGCAGACGGGCGGACCACTGACGACTCAGTTGTTGTGCACTTTCATAGACAGGGCTCCCAGCCTCGATCGAGCCCACCTCCACGAGCGCCTCCGGCAATTTATCTGAAGCGGCAAATTGCTGAGCTTGCGCGAGGCGGCACTCGTCCGATAGCTTCTGGGCTTCGGCATAGACTTGCGAGTTCCGAGGCACTTTTTTGGCCTGCTCCCGGCAGGCTTTGTAGTTTCCTTCAGCCTTGAGGGTCTCAAGGCTGGACAGCCTTTGCTCCAACTTGGCCAGATCGTGGTCAGACTGCCATTGCCAGTAGGTGTAGCCAAGTCCAGCACCAAGCAATACTGCCGTGCCAATGCCAATCCATAGACGAACTGTTTTGGCAGTGAAAGACAGCGGTTGCTCCTTCGGTTGCAGGCGAGCAGCAGGCGCGACTGGGATAGTATTTTGCACCGAGGCAGGCTGAAACAAAGGCACAGTCAAGACCGATGATGATTCCTTAGAGTTGGCAGTCTCTTCTGCGACCCGTTTCACTCGGCTCAGGGCAGTTTCCGCTGCCTGAAGCGGTAGAGACAAGGTGACTAATGGTTGGAGCGCTTGCAACAATTCCGTCGCTGATTGATAGCGGTCTTTAAAGTGGTAGCGCACCATCTTGGTTAGCACTGCTACCAGCTCATCAGTCACCGGTACCCGAGACTGCCAGATAATCTCTCCTGTATTGGGATCTTCCGGAATTTGTTGAGGATTCAGGCCGGTTAGGGTTTGAATTCCGATCATCCCCAGCGCGTAAAAATCACTATTGAATCGGGGTTTGCCTTGAGATTGCTCCGTGGGCATGTATCCTGGTGTGCCAATGGCAACCGTTGCGTTTGTCAATCCTTCCAGGTCCAGCAACTGGGTGTGAATTTGTTTGACAGTTCCGAAGTCAACCAGGGCCAGTCTGTCGTCTGAGCAACGCCGAATTAAATTGTTCGGCTTCACATCTCGATGAATTACACCATGACCGTGCACAAAGTTCAGAATCTCTACGCCGCCTTGTAGCAGTTGAACCACTTTGCTCTCTGGCCAGGGTTGGCCGGGAGACAGTTCGGCGCTCAGAGTATGACCCTCAATGAATTCCTGCACCAGGAAAAATTCTTCTCCCTCTTCGAAATAGGCCAACAGTCGGGGGATCTGGTCATGATTGCCCAGTTTTTCTAGCGTTTCTGCTTCGCTCAAAAATAGACGTCGAGCCGTTTGCAAAAAGTGGGGGTCACGGTTGGTCGGCTTGAGGTGTTTGACGACACATTCCGGATGGCCGGGTCGGCGAGTATCTTGAGCAACATAGGTTTTACCGAAGCCGCCGCCGCTCAGGTCTCGGACAACTTGGTAACGACCATCCAGTAGCTTGCCTAACATGTTGTGTTTTGCCTGGGTCCGCAACGAAGGTCTGCTCAATGGCCAGGAACTTCACCACCGACGGATGCATCCAGTGTAAGGTTGCCGGGTCAGTCGCCACCGGGGACTAGAGGCTCAGTCTTCCCGCTGCACCAGGATTACGTTCTCAGTCACCTTCTCGAAGGTGTCATCATGGCTGATCACAAACAGCTGGCGGAAATTGCGAATCCCGGTGATCGCCTCGGCTAGGTGTTCGCGGCGCTGGGCGTCCAGGTTGGTGGTGGGCTCATCAAAGAAGGCCACGTCAAGGTCGGCGAGCACCTTTAGTAAGGCTAACCGCACGGCCAGTGCAGCGCACATCTGCTCACCGCCCGAAAGGTTCAAAAAGCGGCGCTGATTTGCCCCCTCCTGTACCCAGACGTCGTATTCCCGGTCCCAGCGCAGGGCTACATCCTGGCGATTGAGCAGATCGCGGAACAGGCGGTCAGCCTCCTCGGAAATCGCCTGCAAATAACGCTCAGTGATGCGCGGCCCGGCGCTCTTGTAGACCTTGCGCACAAATCGGATGAAGCGGTTGAGCCGTTCGCGCTCCTTCAGGCTGAGCCGTGCCTGCTCGCGCTCTAGGCGCACGGCCTCTAGGCTGGCGAGTTGCGCCGCTAACTGGGCCAGTCGCTGCTGCTGGAAGGGGATCTTCTCGCTGAGCCGTGCCTCCTGCTTGCTGGCGGCCTCGTAGGCATCGGTCACCTGCTTAAGGCGCTCGGGGTCGTGGGTTGCTCGTAGCGCGGTGCCCTGCTCGACAATCTGGCTGTAGTCCTGCTGCAGTTGGGTCAGGGTCTGTGTCACCGCTGCCCGCTCCTGCTGCTTGGCAGACAGGCTACGCGCCAGATTCTGCTGTGCCAACACCGCCTGGTAGGCGGGGCGGCTCTGATCGCGGACTTGCTGCTGCGCCAGCACCTGCGCCTCCAGATCGCCAAAGACAGCCAGGTGCGTATCCAGATGGGCCAGTTGTGTCCGCAGGGGCTGGGCTTTGAGCTGGAGAGCCAGGCGCTGCTGCTCTAGGGCGGGCTGCTGCTGAAGTTCCCGGCGTAGCAGCTGCGCGCGACTGCGGGGGTCTTGTAACTCATGCAACTGGGCGGCAAGGCCAGTGAGTTGCTGCTGAAGCTCTGGCTCGACTGCCCATTGGGCCTGCAGCGCTGTCAGGCTGTGTTGCAGCTCGGTCTGCTCGGCGCTCAGGCGCGTTCGCTCGGCGCTCAGGCTTGCTAGGCCCAGCCACTGAGCTTGAGCGCTGCGGACTTGCTTGAGCTGAGACTCGATCTCGCACAGCTGCTGCTTAAGAGTGCTGGCAGAGGTCTGCGTCGCCAGGTCGTCGAGGATGCCCTCTAGGTCGTCGAGGACGGCGTGGGTCAAGTCGGTGGCCGCCGTGAGGACTGCCAGCGCCGGGCGGCTGAGTTGTGGTTGTACCGCCACGACTCGTGTCTGCTGCGTCTGCAGCTGTTCCCAGCCGTGGTCGGCGATGCGGCGCAGGTCTGCTTCGAACTGGCGGGCCGCTTCCACTCGGCTGAGCTGTTGCTGGAGGCGCTGCTGCTGCTGTTCCAGGCCAGGGATTTGGTCGATGCTGACTTGCAGATTCTGGAGTTGGCTGATGCGCGTCTCTAACTCCTGGTGGCGCACGCCAAGCTGACTGGCTCGCGTTTGTTGAGTCTGCCAATCCCGCCGCTGCGCTTGACACTCTTGCAGCTGCTCGTTCAGCTTCTGTTGCGCGGCCTCTAGGCCCAGCTGCTGCTCGACGGCGCTCAGCAAGCCGTTGTGCTCTTGGGCGTACTGGCTCAGGCGCTCTAAGTGGGCATTGAGGCTGTCCAGCTGCCGCTGCTGCTGAGCGATGGTCTCGAGCTGGCGGCTGCGCTGGTCCAGCAGGCTCTGGCGTTGGGCACGGGCTTGCTCTAGGGTCTGTAACGCCTGCTCCGCTTCCAGGTAAGTCTGATAGGCCGCCTGATAACGCTCACACTGTTGGGCCGCCTGCTCTGCTGCCTGCACGTCCTGATCCAGGCGGGCACGCAAGTGCTCTTGGGCGGTTTGTCTGCCTTTGAGATCTTGAGCCTGTTCGCGTAGTGCCCGCAAGTGCTGCTCGACCCGATCGAGTGCTTGTTTCTCGGCGCGCAGTTGGCCAATCGCCTGCTGCGCCTGGCTGAATTCCTGCTGCAGGCGTTGCAGATCTGTGGCGGTTTCCTGGTGGGCGGCCTGGGTTTCCTCCCAGAGCGCGAGCTGGCTGTCGCAGTGCTGGATCTGTTGCTCGAGTTCGGCAACTTGGGCGGCGGCGTAATCTTCCAGGGGTTTGAGGGCGATGTAGAGCTTACGGTATTCCTCGACCTTGAGAATCGAGTCGAAGACCTTTTTGCGATCTACCGGTCGCTTGAGGAAGTCGGCGGTGAACGTGCCCTGGGGCACGCCGATCGTGTTGGCGAACAGGTCGTCGAGCTGGGTGCCTGCGGAGATTTCGAGTTGTTCACACAGCCAGCGGCGCACGTCGCTCTTGCGCTCGTGCGCCAGGCGGACCTTGAGCTGGGGGTCAAAGATTTTGTAGCCCTGACTGGTGCAGCGGTGGACTTCGTAGGTGCGCCCGTCCCGCTTGGACACAAAGGCCACCATCACCTGGCTGCTGCTGGACCCAACACGCACCATCTCCTCTAGGGTGTAGGGCGTGTGGTCAAATAACACCCAGGCAATCGCCTCTAAGATGCTGGTTTTGCCTGCGCCATTTTCGCCGCTAATCGCGTTAATCCCCGGCTCAAACGTGAACTGTCGATCGCTGTGGGACTTGAAGTTCTTCAGGCTGACCGACAGGATCTGCATGGGATGACCTGGACGAGCGAGAACACTTGAACTACTGTGCTCGGCATTATGGCACATGGTCAAGGCTTGGGGACTGTCGCCCTGCGATTGGCCCTGGAGTTTGCACAGACGCTCGCGCCTGCCTAGCGGGACGGCCATAACTTCACAGTTGCGGTCCGATTGGCGGCGGCGGCATCAAGCTTTGGTGAAGATGGGCGTTGTTAAGCTGCCCATGGAGCAGCCATAGTCCGCTCTTAACATGACACCGGTAGGTTGTGACTGCCCCTCGACTCATAAAAATAAAGTGTCAGTCATGCCCAAGCCAATCTTTGCGGCAGTGTCCGTGCTCACGGCGCTAGCGGCGGCAGCCCTGCCGGGTGCTGCGCAGGCAGCGACCTTGACGTTCTCGAGTTTTAATGCGTCGCTCAATCGTGGCGCTGAAGGCCAGCTGGTGAGCGATCTTTCCACACCGAACAATGTTCAGGCCAAGACGATTGCGGAGATTATCCAGGTTAATAATCCCGATGTCATTTTGATCAACGAGTTTGACTTCGTGCAGGGCGGTGTCGCGGCGGAGCTATTCCAGAAAAATTACCTTGCAGTCAGTCAGAACGGAGCAAAGCCGGTTGAGTACGCCCATTACTACGTGGCTCCGTCGAATACGGGCATCGCCTCGGGGTTTGACCTGAACAACAATGGCGTGACCGTCACCGCGCCCGGCGCACCCGGCTATGGCGATGATGCCTTGGGCTTCGGGGCCTTCCCCGGCCAGTTCGGCATGGTGCTGTTCTCGAAGTATCCGATTGTGGCCGATGGCGTGCGCACCTTCCAGGAGTTCCTGTGGCAGGACATGCCCGGCGCGCGGCTGCCGGATGACCCGACCACGCCTGCGGCCAATGATTTTTACTCGCCTGAGGAGTTGGCGGTCTTCCGGCTCTCGTCTAAGAGCCACTGGGATGTGCCGATTGAGGTCGAGGGTCAGGTGATTCACACGCTGGTCAGCCACCCCACACCGCCGGTCTTCGACGGGCCAGAAGACCGCAACGGCAAACGCAACGCTGATGAAATTCGCTTCTGGGCCGATTACATCACGCCGGGCCAAGGCGATTACATTTACGATGACCAAGGCCAAGTCGGCGGGCTCGGCGCGGATCAGAGCTTTGTGATCATGGGCGACCAAAACTCGGATCCGTTGGATGGCGACAGCCTGCCCGGAGCCGTCCAGCAGTTGCTCGATAACCCACGGGTCAACACCCAACTCACCCCCAGCAGCCCCGGTGGCCCAGAGCAGGCTGCGGCCCAGGGCGGTGCGAATCTTACCCACCGCAGCAATCCCCTGTTTGACACCGCTGACTTTGCCGATACGGCCCCAGGCAATTTACGGGCCGATTACGTGCTGCCCTCCCAGGATCTGAAGATCACCGACGCCAGTGTGTTCTGGCCCAAGAGCGATGATCCGCTGTTCCGCCTAGTGGGCACGTTCAACCCGACCCTGCCCGGCGGCTTTCCCAGCTCGGATCACCGGCTGGTCAAGGTGACCGTCAGCACAACACAGAAGGCCGAAGCCGTGCCCGAGCCTGGCGCGACGCTGGCGCTGGTGGGTCTGGGCCTGCTGGGCGGCTACTGGCGGCGTAAAAACGCCTGATCTCGTTCCCGGTGAATGGGTCGCCTGAACGGCTAAACCTCTAGCCATAGCTTTGCACCGCTTCGCCACAGGTCTGTAATCCTCGCCAGGTTCCCGACAGGTTTAGGGAACCTGGCTGCACCGCTTCGCCCCAGCCTTACAATCCTTCGCCACAGTCCTACAACCTTTCGCCCCAGCCCGACACCGCTGCGCCACAGCGCCATACCGCTTCGCCACAGCCCGACACTGCTGTGCCGAAGGGCTGCACCGCTTCGCCCCAGCCCGACATCCGGTGGAGGTCTGCCCCTGACTCTGCCCCTTATGTTGATAGCCTCTGGAGTTCGCGCAACAATGAAGGAGTGTAACCAGGCACACCGCACTTTTGTAATCTTTGTTAAGAAATGGCCTCGCAGCAACTTTTCCAAACGCTCCACTTGGTGTCAGAGGATGCGTCAGAGGGGGCAGCAGATCCTGCCAAGCCGCAGGACTTTGACTACGACCTGACCATTGTCGGCGGGGGCATCGTCGGCACAACCCTGGCCTGTGCGCTCCAAGACTCTGGGCTGAACCTGGCCCTGATCGAAGCACAGCCACAGTCGGTCGCAGCCGCCAAGGAGCAAGCCTACAACCTTTCGATCTTGTCGAGCCGCATCTTCCAGGGCATCGGCGTCTGGGACCGGATGCTGCCCCAGCTTACCCCCTACTCTCACATCCGCCTGTCCGACGCTGAGCACCCCGGCGTTGTGCAGTTTGAGCCGAGCGACCTGGGTACCGAGGCGCTGGGCTACGTAGCCGAGCACTCCGTGCTCCTAAACATCTTGCAAGACCACCTGCGGCAATGCCCCCAGGTGAGCTGGCTGTGTCCCGCGCAAGTCCAGGCAGTGCAGTATCAGGCCGACGGCGTGGAATTGGAACTGCTGGCAGCCGGTCAGCGGCACAGGCTGCGCACCCGCCTACTGGTGGCGGCGGATGGCGCGCGCTCGCGCATTCGCCGCGACGCCGGGATTGGCACGCAGGGCTGGCAGTACTGGCAATCTTGCATCGTGGCCACGATTCAACCCGAGCAGCCCCACCAGAACATCGCTTACGAGCGCTTCTGGCCCAGCGGCCCTTTTGCGATTTTGCCCCTGCCCGGCAATCGCTGCCGCATCGTCTGGACCGCTCCCCACGCCGAAGCCCAGGCCCTCGCTGCCCTAGACGAGCCGCAATTTTTGGCCGAGCTTCGCCGCCGCTACGGCGACCAGATGGGGCAGCTATCGCTGCTGGGCGAGCGCCATGTATTCCCGGTGCAGCTGATGCACAGCCAACGCTACACCCAGCCGCGACTGGCGCTGATCGGCGATGCCGCCCATTGCTGTCACCCGGTCGGCGGTCAGGGGCTGAACCTGGGCATCCGCGATGCGGCGGCACTGGCGCAAGTGCTGCAAACCGCCGCTCAGCAGGGCGAAGACCCCGGCGACTGGCGAGTGCTCAAACGCTACGAGCGCTGGCGTAGACGCGAGAACCTGGTGATCTTGGGCTTCACAGACCTCTTGGATCGCTGCTTCTCGAACCACTGGCTGCCGTTGGTGGCAGTTCGCCGCCTGGGCCTGTGGCTGCTGCAAACCATTCGCCCCTTCAAGGTCTACGCGCTGCAGCTGATGACTGGCCTGACGGGGCGACTTCCGGAGCTGGCTCATCGCCAGGGCTCAGGAGAGCTTGTAGGTCGGCAGCGTGGACTGGCTGGGCAGAGCCGCTTCCCCGCGCTCGGGGGCACGCAACTCGGCTTCAGAGAGCCTGGGCTCCCGCGTCGAGACTGAACTCAGCAGAATGTCGAGCACCCCCGCCTGACGGGCCCGCTCAATGGCTCGGTGGGTGATGAGCTCGCCTGCATTGAGGATCACATTGTCCTGCGGATTGAGAATGACGCGGGTGGCCGGATGACCCAGCGCCCGCTTGATGCGCCGCTCTTCCAAGGCGTAGGCTGACTGCCGCTGTAGGTCTCGCAGCTCTACGCGCAGGTCATCCCACAAGCTACCGACGCGCTCCCGAGCTAGAGCCGCGCGGCCACGTAGCTGCTCTCCGGTGTCGGCTAGCAGGCCACTGGTGCTAGAGTGCATGGCCTCGCCAGTGGTCAGCCCCACCGCCGCTAAGAGTGCGGGCTCCTGACGATAAGTCCGCGCCCGCTCCAGCACTGGCTCGGTCACGATTTGCCCCAGAGCTGCGACAATCAGACCCTCCTCGGTCCGAACAGTTCTCTGAATGCGACGGCCCAGCGCTTGCTCTAGGCTTTGGCTGGCCAGCAGTCGATTCGCTTCGCGGTTCAGAGGGGCACTCAGGTTGCCGCCCGTAGCTCGATACAGTCGGTCAAGTACGCCCTGACGCTCAGCCTCGGCAGCGATACTGAGGCTGACGGGCTGGCCCTGCGTCACCAGCAGCGTGCCGTCAAGATTGAAGACATCCCGATCTACCGGTTTGCCCAGGACGAAAGCCCGTTGTTCCTCGGGGCTGACAGCGACGTTGGTTAGCGAAGCAGCGGCACGGCGAGTAGCGGACTGGATCCGCCCACTGGCCACCTCGCCCGTCTCCTGCAAACCTTCACCCGCGAGACGGGCGGCTTCTTGAGCCTTGCGGCTGGCCTCCTGAAATTTTTCACTGGCCACCTCACCGGTGGCTTGCCATTTCTCGTTAGCGAGGCGCGCGGCCTCCTGCAGCTGGCCGCTGGCCAGTTCAGTGGTCGCTTGTAACCGGTCACCGGCTGCTTGCATCGCGCCGCGTAAGCCACCCACCTGTTCGCGCATCAGGTCGGCGGTTTCTAGGGGCACAAAGGCGAACTGCTCGCCGATCCTCAGGGTTTGGGGCGCAGGAACAAAAGAGCGTCCGGAGTAGGCATCGGTGAACAGCCCACCGGAGACCTCGTAGCCTTCAACCTCGCCGGTCTGCTCGTCGAAATACAGGTCCACCATGGTGCCAAGATGACGGGCATTGGTGGTCAGGATCCGAGTGCCCCTGAGCACATTGTCGCGGCGCAGAATTTGCTGGATCTCTGGCACGTCTTTAACTGAGACGACTGCACTTTTAGCCGGTACCAGAAGGCCATCAGGACCAATCGCTTGCACACTTGCGACGGGGATAACCTGAGCACTGTGCAACCAGCCACCTTCATCGACTAAGAATGCCAATAACTGATTGCTATCCTGATCAAAAATGAGGTCCAAAACCTTGGCAATCTTTTGGCCAGTGTCATAGGTGATCACTGACTTGCCAATGACATCGCTTCCCTTGCGCATGATCTTAAATCTCAGTTGAGTTGTTCGACAGCCACGGGTTAACGCTTGGGGCGTGTAGCAAACCGATTTGCTCGTTCCAAGCTCCTCTTTCCCTACCGAAGCCCGGAATCAAATCGAAGACGCCGAGGTATTCCAACGCGACGCTTGCCACGATCGCCACCAGTAGCAGCGATGTGAGAGGCAGGCGCGCATCCGCTCGCTTGCCCACTAACCTTGACATGTGCTCTCCCCCGATTCAGAAATTTTCCTCAATACGCAAAATGTTAAAGGGTTACTGGAAAATTTCCGTCTGTCTGACGACAGAACTAGGGCATCGAAAAACACGCTCTCCTTCTCAAGGTATATTCTCAAGGTATAGATGCTTTAACTCAAGGCTTACCCCAAGCTAGAGTAATTGCCCCTAGTTCAGGGAAGCTATCCACTACAGCGCTTTAAAAGCACCGATAGGACATTGCAAAGTACCTCCCACTAGCTGAGGCGAGCCGGGTGGGATTTTAGACGGACTATTCGTCTGGCAAATGATTGGGGTGATGCTCTCAGTACCGTCAGCCTTCTGAATCACGAAGACGGCTCCAGTGTAACTTTTAAGTCCCCGGATCTGAGCGGCTGCCGTTGATTGGACTTGCCACTGGCTCGGGATAGCAATGTTGTAAATGTATTGCCTGTAGCTGGTTTCAGGCAGGCCCAATTGTTTCCAGTCCGAGCTAAATTGCTCGCTCTTGAGATAAAGAGCTTGCTGCGCTCGATTAATTGTTTCGATCTGTGCCTTGGCCCTCGATTGCATGACGCCGTTGACCTGGCTAGCGTAATAATCTAACTGTGCACCAACCGGGTTGAGTAGAGATGAAAGCAACAGCAACAGACCCACGATACTGCCAGTGACATAAACTTCTCGACTAGCCTTGATCCGTTGAATCAAGACGATCGCCAGGAGCAGCCCAGAACCGAGCACCAAAGGCAGCCAGCCCCAACGCAGCTGAATCGAATGAGTGGCGTTGTCGAACAGACCACCGAACGCATTGTCAGGTAGCCCTGTACGCACCTGAGCTTTGAGGCTGTAGATCCGAGATTGAAGACTCACCAAGCCTAGAACCGATAGGCCCAGAGCTCCCAGCCCAGTCACCCATAGCCACTGATAGGCGGCACGCAGGGCTAAAACCAGCGAAATCAGCGCCAACCCGATCAGAATTACGCCGTCATTTCTGACATGCCAAAAGTAACTCACATCGCCCGCGAGCGGTGTGTTGAGAATCGGCGCAAACACCCCAATCCCAATGCCTAACGAGCCGAGAAATGCCAACCATTGCCTGCGATTACCGAGACTGGCTTTGAATTGTGCCACCGGCCTAGCTTTGGGATTAGCCGGTGGCAGCACTTCAGGACCCAGTGCAAATTCTTGGGTCCATGTCGGAAAATTTTCGCCCCTTTGCCGACCGTGCACTTGCACCGTTTTGACCGATTTTACACCCAGGCTCTGGAGGGCCTCACGGACAAATTTCACCAGCGTTGCCTGGTCTGGAACTTGCTCAGACTCCAGGACCACGTGCAGGCAATCATCTTTTACTTTGGCTTGTGCAGTGATGCCCCTGGGTTGAAGCAAGCGATCCATCAAACTGATGATGGCTTTCGGATTGCCGCGTTTGGCAAGTTCCACGAGGTCGGGCTGCGTCATGTCAGATGATCGTCAAAAACAAGTAGAGGTCTGGGTCAGAAAATCGCTGGGCAGCATCCACTTGGGCCTGCGAACAGAGCCGCAGGCCAAAATTTCGAGTCAGCTCAAGCCGACTTCAAGCTGCTGGGCCAATCCGTGGCGACGGATTGACACTATTTGCCCACAGGTTTAATCCTGGGCAGCATTTATCCCCCCTGTGCCAGGCTCTGTTTAGGCAGTTAAAAACCGTTAAATAGAGCACACCTTGTCAGTGGTACTACAGCTTTTTCGCAAATTCTATGACCGTTCGCAGAGCCCACAGAGATTTCACAAATCCTGGCCCAAGTTGAAGCCTCAGGCATGGGGCCGGAGCGTGCCACGGTCGAAGACGCTACCGTCGGTGCCAATCGCCTCCAGTTCCAGACGGTCATCGTAAACCTCCAACCCCGCGAAGCTCAGACGCGATTGAGCCTGGGCGGTCCAGGATGAGCGGCCCACCGGGCGTAAGCCCGCGCCCGCCCCGCAGACCAGGTAAGTCGTGCCATTAATCGCTTGGGTGCGTTCGTAGTTGTGATCGTGACCGTTGATGTAGAGCTGGACCCGATATTTCTCAAACAGGGGCGTCAGGTCGCGGATAAAGGCTGGGTTCACGCCATAGTAGCCCGACGAGTAAACGGGATGGTGGCCGAAGACGATCTTCCAGGGGGCATCGCTGCGGCTGAGTTCCTGGTCCAGCCAAGCTAGCTCGGTGCGCCAGGCGGCGTTGCCATTGGTGTCGAGGGCG
>JANNOU010000053.1:0-56159 GCA_031399305.1 Leptolyngbya sp. SOY_34_metabat_272 | reverse complement strand
TGGGTCAACCTGACGCTCGTGACCGAGCGTCGGCAAGGGGTTTAGAGACCTAGCTGGGTGCTGAAGCTGGACAAGATTGGGCGGTTAACGTGTGGGATACGCGGGTTTTCTACCCGCAATCTCGCCGGATCGCTGACCACTCTGAACGCGCCTGCGACTAGGCGCCAATGCCAAATCTGGCGGGGCTAGGCCGCTATTCAAGCGCCCAAGCCCCGCCAGACCGGCCTTATTCCGCGCCTGGCAGGGTCGCCAAGTGCTTGAGCGCTTCCTGGCGCATCCGACCATAAATGTTGTAGAACCCGTTGGCTCGAGATGGGGTCAGGCTCTGCACGATGCCGGTGTCCTTGAGCGGGTCGGGTGGCAGCGCCAACACGGCCTCGGGCGGCAAATCATTCAGCCCTTCCACTAAGATCGTCACCAGCCCGCGGGCGATCAGCGCCTCAGATGCGCCCAGATAGTGCATCTTGCCGTCCCTGAACTCCGAGCTGATGTAAACCTCAGAAACACAGCCAGGGACCTTGGTCTCAGCGGTTTTCAGCGGTTCAGGCATCGCAGGTAGCCGCCCACCGTAGGCGATCAACATCTTGTAGCGCTCTTTGTCGTCAGTGATTCGCTGAAAGCGGCTCACGATCTTGTCTAGCGTAGGAGGCAGCATGGTCAGTCGTCCGCCAACGGTCCTGCTGGCAGGGCGCTTAAGGGGTCTAGGGGTTCAGTTTCATCCTAACAGTCATGCTGGGTTAAGCAGGAATGCTCAGGGCTGAAAATTAGGTAGGCCGGACTCTGCCCAGCATTCCGAGGTAGAATTTTGAGCGTAAAAGCTATCAAAAGTTCGACGGTCTGAACTCAGGCGGTCGTCCCTTGCTAGCCGCAGCGATTCATCCAGAGAGGAAGAACATGACCTACGAACTACCGCCGCTGCCCTACGACTACAAGGCGCTGGAGCCTTACATCTCGTCGCAAACCTTGGAGTTCCATCACGACAAGCACCACGCCACCTATGTGACCACCTACAACAAACTGGTCCAAGAGGCGGGCTTAGCCGACCAGCCAATTGAGGAAGTGATCAAGGTTGCGTTCAAAGACTCGGGCAAGGCTGCGATCTTCAACAACGGAGCCCAGGCCTGGAATCATTCGTTCTACTGGAATTCGCTCAAGCCCAGTGGCGGTGGCAGCCCGACCGGCGACCTCGCCGCCAAGATCGACGCCGACTTTGGCAGCTTCGACAAGTTCAAAGAAGCCTTCAAAACCGCTGGTACGACTCAGTTCGGCAGCGGCTGGGCCTGGCTGGTGCTCGACGGCGGCAGCCTAAAGGTCACCAAGACTGCCAACGCTGAGAATCCCGTCGTCCACGGTCAGGTTCCCCTACTCACCATGGACGTCTGGGAGCACGCCTACTACCTCGACTACCAGAACAAGCGGCCCGACTACATCTCCACCTTCCTCGACCACCTGCTCAACTGGGACTTCGCCGCCCAGAACTACGCAGCAGCGGTCTAGCCTCGCCCCTCACCAAACCACAGAGTCGAGCGTGGAAGCAATTCACACACCCGACTCTGGGAAAGACAGAAAAGACAGATTACAGATTGAATAGAACACCGGCTAGGGGTGCGGCAATCCGCGCCCCTATTTACTTTCGCGGCTGGCGGTCTGAACGTACAGAATGATCAAGAAAGCCGTCGGCACCAACAGAGCCAAAGCGGTCCCGATCAGGCCCAGAATGTTGACTTCCATCGAACCTCTCCCCTGCGCTGCGTGTCCAGGATTTGACACTGATCAGAATACCTTATCGGGGCTTGGTCTTGACAGAGACATCGCCGTTCACCAAAGTCTGGCAGGCCAAGCGGTAGCTGTCGGGCTTCTTGCGCAGCTTCTGCTCCTCGACCGCTGTGCGCGGCGACAGATGTTCTGAGCCCTCGACAATCTCCACCAGGCAGGTGCCACACTGACCATTGCCGCCGCAGTTCAGCAGCTTCGCCATCGCCTTGTAGATATCGACGCCGCTTTCCAGAGCCTTGAGGCGAAGATTGCTCCCCTCGGCAGCGATCGCTTCCTTTTGTTCATTGACGAACTTAATCGTAGCCACAGTTGCTCTCCTGGCGATTCCTTGCGTCCTCCTCAGCTTATCGGCCCTCTCGCAAAAAGCTAAGTTTTGTAACCAAATCACTGGCGACAAGCACTGGTAAAAGTGCTTGCAAAGGGGGCAGGGCCTGGTTACACTTCTTTATACGCTTTCATTTTTCAAGGATAGGCCTTGGGGTATTGTTGCTTTGCACCCAAACGACTGCTAGCAGAGTGTTATGGGGGCAGCTCTCCGACCGTGGGCTCAAAGAAAAAACTACAAAACGAAATGATTGCAGATTTCAAACACTCGAACTTAGGAGGACTGTAGTTCCATGGGATTGCCCTGGTACCGGGTACATACTGTCGTCCTCAATGACCCCGGACGACTGATTGCGGTGCACCTTATGCACACTGCGCTGGTTGCGGGCTGGGCTGGCTCAATGGCCCTGTACGAAACCGCCATCTTTGATCCTTCTGATCCAGTCCTGAACCCCATGTGGCGTCAGGGCATGTTTGTGCTGCCGTTCATGGCTCGCCTGGGGGTTACCGACTCCTGGGGCGGCTGGTCTGTGCTCGGGGGCAACGCGGCCTACAGTGGCTTCTGGACCCTAGAAGGCGTAGCTGCGGCTCACATTGTGTTGTCGGGCCTGCTATTCCTGGCAGCCTGCTGGCACTGGGTGAACTGGGATCTGGAGCTGTTCCGAGATCCCCGCACCGGCGAGCCTGCTCTGGACCTGCCCAAGATGTTCGGCATCCATTTGTTTCTGTCGGGGCTGCTGTGCTTTGGTTTCGGTGCCTTCCACTTGACCGGCCTATTTGGCCCTGGCATGTGGGTGTCTGACCCCTACGGTCTCACCGGCCACATTGAGCCGGTCGCTCCGGCTTGGGGTCCCGAAGGCTTCAATCCCTTCAACCCTGGTGGCGTTGTGGCTCACCACATCGCAGCGGGCATTGTGGGGATCTTGGCAGGCTTGTTCCACTTGACCGTGCGTCCACCCCAGCGGCTGTATCGAGCGCTGCGCATGGGCAACATCGAGACGGTGCTCTCTAGTAGCATCGCCGCCGTGTTCTTTGCGGCTTTCGTGGTCGCTGGGACGATGTGGTATGGCAGTGCCACTACGCCGATCGAGCTGTACGGCCCGACCCGTTATCAGTGGGACAGCAGCTACTTCCAGCAAGAGATCACGCGGCGGGTGAGCGCGGAACAAGCCGCCGGGGCCAGCCTAGAAGAGGCGTGGGCCACCATTCCTGAGCAGCTGGCGTTCTACGACTACATCGGTAACAATCCCGCTAAGGGCGGTCTGTTCCGCACCGGACCGATGGACAAGGGGGATGGTATCGCGCAAACCTGGCTGGGTCATCCGGTGCTCAAAGATAAGGAGGGTCGCGAGCTATTCGTGCGCCGTCTGCCCAACTTCTTTGAAACCTTCCCGGTGATCCTGACCGATCAGGATGGAGTGGTGCGTGCTGACATTCCCTTCCGCCGTGCCGAATCCAAGTACAGCTTCGAGCAAGTGGGGGTGAGCGTGAGCTTCTACGGCGGTGAGCTGGGCGGCCAGACCTTCACCGACCCCGCAACCGTGAAGAAGTATGCCCGTCGGGCACAGCTGGGCGAACCGTTTGAGTTCGACCGTGAGACCCTGAACTCCGACGGCGTATTCCGGACTAGCCCGCGCGGCTGGTTCACATACGGCCACGCAGTGTTCGCGCTGCTCTTCTTCTTCGGCCACATCTGGCACGGCGCTCGGACCCTGTTCCGCGATGTCTTTGCCGGGATTGACCCGGAGCTGGACGAAGAGCAAGTTGAGTTCGGCTTCTTCCAGAAGGTCGGTGACCGTACGACCCGCAAAGTCGAAGTCTAAGTAGTGGTGTTTGGGGGGGCGACAACGCTCCCCAATTTACACGTTACAGAGGTGTCGCAGCCCAAGAATTCTGTGTGGGCGGCCCTCCACTCCTGGTACTTTAATCAGTAGCAAAGCTGGCTGGAGATCTTCAATGGAAGTTATTACCTACGTCTTGATTTTGGCAGGCGTGATCGGCCTCTTCTTTTTCGCAATTTTCTTCCGCGAACCTCCGCGCATTAACCGCAAGTAACCCCCCTCACTCGGACAGCCTAAAGGGGCCATTTCTGCCTTCAGGAACTGGCCCAACCTGACTTTCTCGGTTGCCGGATTTAGTCTTCGTGCTTCTCGTAGGGGTCTTCTAAAGCTTTGGAAGGGGGTCCAAAAGCGGTGTAAATCGAGAAGCCGGTGATGCCAACTAAAGCCGCCACGATTGTGAGAATAAGAACTGTTGCAGATTCCATATTGGATGTGAATTATGAGTACGTCTATTCTACAATATTACAAACCATTAACAGTTTCTTGCTCAGATTGAGGCGCAGGTGAACTATGTCGCAACGCACATGGCTGGGTGATATCCTCAGACCCTTGAATTCGGAGTATGGCAAGGTCGCCCCCGGTTGGGGCACCACTTTTGTGATGGGAACCTTTATGGCACTATTTCTGGTCTTCTTGCTGATCATCTTGCAGATCTATAACTCTTCACTGTTGCTGGAAGGCATTGATGTGGACTGGCGCAGTCTAGGGTCGGGCTGAGCCTTGCCGAACAGAGCCTTTGGGTCTGGTCCAGGCAACTGAGCGCTTGGACCAGGATTCAGTCTGGGCTCAGCCTATACTGAGAAGGCACAGCACTGGAGTGGGAGCATGAACATATTTGGCATTGGCCTGCCGGAGATGGCCGTAATCATGGTGTTGGCCCTGCTAATCTTCGGCCCTAAGAAGTTGCCAGAGATTGGTCGGAGTCTAGGTAAGACGATCCGCAGCTTCCAAGATGCTTCCAAAGAGTTTGAGAACGAATTCAAGCGCGAAGCGGCCCGGCTAGAGGAATCAGATAGCCCCAAAGCCGTCGCCCCTGCCTCCGAAGTCCTTCAAGAGCTTGAGGAAGCGCCCACTGCTGAGTCGGTTGCCGTGGAGGCCAGCCCCAGCGAGCCCAGTCAGAATGGCACGGGTCTCAGCGAAACCGTTGCCAGCTAGAGGAGTCACTCTGACCCATTCAGGTAGTGGATAGTCCTCTCCTTGAGCTGCTGGTGGGCCTTGGCAATCCCGGCCCACAGTATGAGCGAACCCGACACAACATTGGCTTCGAGGCCGTGGACCATCTAGCGAGGCGCTGGGGCATCTCGCTCTCGGAGCATAAGCGCTTTCAGGGGTTATTCGGCGAGGGCCAAGTCGCAGGGCAGCGCGTACGTCTGCTCAAGCCGCTAACTTATATGAACCTCTCGGGGCAATCAGTGCGGGCCGTGCTGGACTGGTACAAGCTCAGCCCTAGCTCGGTTTTAGTGCTTTACGATGACTTGGATCTGCCCGTAGGGCGGATCCGCTTGCGGCCTTCAGGCTCAGCCGGGGGCCAGAAGGGCATGAAGTCGATCATTGAGCATCTACGCACGCAGGAGGTTCCCCGGCTACGGTATGGGATTGGTCGCCCCACGCCTGACGACAGCCGCGACACAGCGAGCTACGTGCTAGGCAGCTTCCGACCGGAGGAGCGCCAGCTGCTGCTCCAGGTCATGCCGCTGAGCCAGGAGGCGATTGAACTGATCCTTCGGTCGGGGTTGGAAAAGGCGATGAGCCTTTACAATGGACGCGCTGTCTCCTGAGGTTTGCTCCGCGTTACTGTGCCTCGCCTGCCGCAGACTATCGCTCACGTCCGCATCACGCACCAGAGCTGGCAGCAAGGCCGCATTGAGGGTGAGGTGATTGCTAACCAGCTGGAGTGGCAATTTCAGTGGTGCTTCCGTCAGGGCAAGCTAGTTGTGCAGCCCTCGCTGGGCCGCGCTCTGATCCAGGAGCCGTTGAACCGCTTCTTGGAGGCCAGTGATTATCGCCTGGAGCCGGGCAGCGACTATTCGTTTGTAATCCGGGCAGAGATTTAGCCCTCGGCCTCGTTGCTAACCAGGCGCTGCAGATAGCGCTCAATCAAGATTAGAGCCACAATATCGTCTACTGGGCGGGGCGCAACCCGCACGCCTTGGGGCAGCAAGCGATAGAGGCCGCGCGGCGGGTACATTTGCCAGTAGCGCTCTCGGGCCTCCAAGCTGCTGTGGCGCTCATCGACAGTCATTAGGCGCAAGTCTGGGAAAGCCGCTCCCAGACGCTGCTTCCAGGCGCGACTCGTGGTCTGGTCGCCCAACACGAGTAACGAAACCGGAAAACACTCGCGCAGGCGACGGATCTCCGCCACAGCGTCAGCAGCCAGCACCACCTGATGGTATTGGATGCTGCGGTCAAAGCTCATGACGGCAAGGCCACATTTGTCGCGACCGGGGTCAAATCCTAGAATCACCGCTTCCTTGAGGAGGTCCCTCTGGGCCTACTCAATGCCGATTCTGAGTAGGACCTGGTTGTTTTGCACCACGACTAGCTCTAGAGAGAGTGGGCCTGCCGTGTAAATCGTGCGGCTGGTCACCGCCAGGATGTCCACATTGCCCCTATATTGTCGCAGGTCCTCAATGAATTGCGCGACGGAGGCGGGCGAGAATTGGCCGACAGTGCCGGTGAGTGGGTCGGCCAGCACGCCAGCTTGGCGTGCTCGAAAATTGGAGGCGGTCAGCAAGAAATCTAGCCGCTCCAGTAGTAGGCTGTTGTCGATGTTGGCAGTGAGATTGACAGTCACCGCCGCGACGACCTCGTTGGCTGGAAACACCGCACGGTTGAGGTCGGCGTCGGCGTAAATGCGGGCTTTGGGCTCACCCACCAGATAGTTGGCTGCCGACTGGATGCGGATGACATAATTGCGGCCATCCGCGATGCGTTCGACCAGCCGGTTGACTTCGGTTTGCGTGATCTGGATGACCAGCCCGTTGCGATTGCCTGGCGGTCGCCCCGGCACCGTGGTGATCAGCCGCTGCACCTCCTGGTTGGCCTGGAGCAGCACTTGGTCTACGGCCTGCCGGGCCGCGGTGGGGTTGGTGACCTGATTGACCACCCGAATAGCCAGGATCTGTCCAGCCTGGATGGCCACGGCTCCCTGGCGTAGCGCCAGGCTGAGCTGTCCCTGACTAATGCGCAGCGAGCGGATTTCGGTTTCGAGCTGAGAGCGCTGGTCCTCCAAAGCGCCTAGACGCTCTTGAGCTTGGGTGAGCTCGACCGCCAGACGCTGTCGCTCAGTGGTCAGCTGGTTAAGCGTGCCACGCAAGGTTTCTTCCTGCCGTGATACCGCCTGCAGCCGCTCGTTGACCTGCTGGAAGCGGCGTTGCGATTCATCCAGGCTCTGCTCAGTCTGTTTGAGCTGGGTGGAGATCTGCTGTTGGCGGCGCTGCGACTGCTCCAACGAGCGGTTGATCTGGTCGAGACGCTGTTGCGCTTGAGTCTGGCGTGTCTGAGCGGCGCTTAGCTCTAGCTCGGCCTGTTGCTTCTCCTGTTGAGCGGCCTGCAGCTCTGCCTCGGCCTGACCTTGCTCGCGCTGGGATGTGCGCAGTTGCTCCTGGATTTTTTCCAACCTGAACAGGCCTGTACGCAACTGTCGGTCGGTCAAAAACAACAACAGCAGCGTGCTGCCGGAGATCAGAATCCCGGTGAGGATGGTGACCAACACGGCGGTTTTTTTGGGTCGCAGGTTGAAAAGACTGAGGCGGGCCTTGCCCACTCGGGTGCCGATGCGGTCGCCCATCGTGGCGATCACGCCGCCCAAGATCAGAACTACCAGGACCAGGACATAACCGGTCATAAACTCTGGATGGCTCCGGCAGTGCTAATCTCTGGAAACGGCTCTCGGTCTACCCGTTTCCGCAATCTTAACACCGCCCTTGTCTGCTCCCTGCATAAGCCCGGTCCTGCTGATTTTTGCGAAGGCCCCTGAGCCTGGCCAGGTTAAAACCCGCTTGTGTCCTCCTCTGTCCGCACTACAGGCGGCTTTTCTGGCCGAAGGTTTCCTGCTGGACACGTTGGTGTGGGTGCGTCAGGTCTGGACTCACGAGATCCAAATCGCCTACAGCGGCAGCCCAAGCTGGTTTGAACAGGCAGCCCCTGATTTGCCACGCTTTGCCCAGGCAGGGGGCGACCTGGGCAATCGCTTGCAGCAAGCGTTCCAGTTTCTAGGCCCGAGACCGGTGGTGTGTATTGGCAGCGATAGTCCACACCTGCGGCCACAAACCTTACAGCAGGCCCGCGCTGCCCTGCGGCAGGTGGATGTGGTTTTGGGACCGGCGCAGGATGGGGGCTACTACCTGGTGGGAACCCGACAGCCGCTGCCCATTTTTACGGATATGCCGATGAGCACAGAATATCTTCTGCAGGCGACCCTGGCAAAACTGCGTCAGCTCCAACTGAGCTGGACCCTGCTAGACCCTGACTCCGATCTCGACACCTGGGCCGACGTACAGCGGCTACGCGATCGACTGCCTTTCCACTCGCGACAGCGTCTGGCCCGCCTAGGGGAAGTGGGTTAGCCCTTGAAGTGGCGGCCAGGGATCCAAGGGACACGCAGAGAACGGACATACTCGTCTTTCACCGCGTCGAGCAAAAGCTCTAGGACGGCATAGTCCATCTCCGTGGCTTCCCCCGAGACTAGTACGGAACTGATCTGGTCTTCCACGTCGGGGGTGAGCAAGCCCGTGGTCAGAGCCGCGTGAACCAAGTCGAAGACCGAAGGGGGGCCGAGACTCTGAGAAGGCGGGGACATAGGCTGGCGCGGCAGTCCAGTTAGGCTCGACACCCCCCTATTGTGCCTGCTAACCCCCAGGGGTATGACCCCTCAGTAGTTTGAATCGCTCAAGATTCCAGATCGGTTACGGGATCCAGTTCAGCGGCTGATCGTCACCAGCCACTGTCCCACATAGCGAAATAGCGGATTGGCTTCGGTACCTAGCAGGCGAGCTTGTAGCCGGTACATACCTGGAGATGACGGGTTGGTAAGGCCCGTGATACGCAGCTCCAACGGGACGCCCGAGGGAACTGGCTCGGCAAAGGCAAAGCGGATGCTGCCCGTGGAAGGATCATTGGTTGCCTGCTGCACCCGAATCTCCTGTCTGGTGCGCTGGTTGAGGATCCTGACCAGATCCGGGCGTAAGTACTGGTTGTAAGCTTCCGGGTAGTTCAGCTGCAGCTCAGTCGCGGCGACGTCCTGGGCCGGAATAAACAGACGCAGATATTCGCCGCGCGCCGAGGGACGACCGTTGCGAATGCTGTAGCCGAGCGTGCTGTCGCGACCGGGGCCGAATAGGACAAAGCCCTCGGCCTGAGCGCTCTGGGTTGGCGCTAAGATTGCCAGCGCCCCAACACCTGTGCAGGTAGCCGTCAAGGTCAACAGGGTTAGGAAGAATTTGCGGGTCAGAGTATGCATAGCTCTAGTCTAAAAGGAAGTCTCTAGGCGGCGCGAGGGGCTGAATCTGTTTCGACGCTTGGCCAGTCGGTCAGGTTCCGAGCCGCCGGGTCAACTGCCAAATATCTTAGGGGATACGGACGGCTAATGCAGAGCTCCGAGCACCGGCATGAATCCTCAGGCTTCAATCCGAGCTAGAGGTCAAACACTCGGCGCTGTACAGCGAGGCTTTGGGCCTTCTGAAGTCTACGCGCCAGGGAATTTGAGCAGCGGGTGCAGCAGGGCTAAATCCCCAACGATTGAGAGCCCAGGTGCGAACAGATCAGGAATAATAGCCGCAACACCGCGCAGGAAACCTTCAAGCGATGAGCGCAGCATCCGGGGTGAAGATCGGGCTTTTATTCGGTGGAGCATCGGGCGAACATGAGGTCTCGCTGCGCTCGGCGCAGGCGATTGCCCGCGCCCTCAGCGGCAACGGGGACAAGTACGCGGTCTACCCCTTCTACATTGCGAAAGATGGCACTTGGCGTGATCTGGAGACCTCTGCGCGTGTTCTGGCCTCCGGGCAGCCGCTTCAGCTCTCTGGCCCCCAGAGCGTCCCAGCTCTCGGAGGGGTTAGAGTTCTGGCTACGCCTGAAACCTCCGTCCTCGCTGGCCCTGCGGGCAGCTCAGCTGCGGAGATTCAGGTTTGGTTCCCGGTGCTGCACGGTCCCAATGGTGAGGATGGCACGGTGCAAGGGCTACTCAGTCTCATGGGCCAGCCGTTCGTCGGTGCGGGTGTACTGGCGTCAGCGGTGGGCATGGATAAGATTGCCATGAAGACTCTGTTTGCGGCAGCCCTGCTGCCGCAAGTGCGCTACCTAACCCTGAGCCGACATCAGTGGCAAAGCCAGCCGGGAGCCTGGCTAGAGCGCCTGCAGCTGGAGCTCGGCTACCCCTGCTTCGTCAAGCCTGCCAATCTGGGCTCGTCGGTGGGCATTGCCAAGGCACGCAATCGCGCCCAGTTAGAGGCTGCTCTGGACAGTGCTAGCAGCTACGACCGTCGTCTGATCGTGGAGGCGAGCGTGGGGGCGCGGGAGATCGAGTGTGCGGTGTTGGGCAACGACGAGCCCCGCGCCTCGGTGCTGGGCGAGATCCGCTACCAGAGCGACTTTTACGACTATGAAACCAAGTACACCGAGGGCTTAGCCGAGCTGATTATCCCTGCCGAGCTACCTGAGGCCCTGGCGCGGCAGGTTCAGCAGATGTCGATTCGGGCGTTTCAGGCGATTGACGGCGCGGGGCTGGCGCGGGTGGACTTCTTCTACGTCGAGGCAACGGGCGAAGTGCTGATCAACGAAATCAACACCATGCCCGGTTTCACGGCAACCAGCATGTATCCTCAGCTTTGGCAGGCGAGCGGCGTAGGCTTTGCCGAACTGGTCGATCAGCTGGTTCAACTCGCCCTGGAGCGCCACACCTAGAGCGGATCAAGCCAGCGTCAGACAAGGCTTTGAAGGAGTCGGACCCTACTTTTGGCTGAGGGGCTGACGTGTTAGAATTGAGACTCAGTTTTCAGCTTTCAATTCAAACTTCAACTGGGCGAGTAAATCCGGATCCAAATCAGGTTGGGGCTTTGATTTTTTTGACGCTTTCAACTGATAGATGTCTGATGCCATCAGGCGCTGAGAGCGCTGGCTCGAGAGAGGTAGTTTTTCCCTACCCGATCTGCGCAAGAGCCTAACCCTCCGATGCAGCAACGCGTGATTAGCAGCATTTCCTCATGACATTCTCGCAAGAACGGATTATCCCTACGGATCTGCGCAACGAAATGTCGCAGTCCTATCTCGAATACGCGATGAGCGTGATCGTGGGCCGGGCGCTGCCTGATGCTCGCGATGGCCTCAAGCCCGTGCACCGCCGCATTCTCTACGCGATGCATGAGTTGGGCCTGTCGCCAGACCGACCGTTTCGCAAATGCGCCCGTGTAGTGGGTGACGTCATTGGTAAGTACCACCCCCACGGTGACAGTGCGGTCTACGAAGCCCTGGTGCGCATGGCGCAGGACTTCTCGATGCGCGAGCGCTTGGTCGATGGCCACGGCAACTTCGGCTCGATCGATAACGATCCACCGGCGGCCATGCGCTACACCGAGTGCCGTCTGACCCGTCTGGCGCAAGACTCGCTGCTGACCGACATCGAAGCCGAAACCGTCGATTTCATCGACAACTACGATGGCTCTCAGCAAGAGCCGACCGTGATGCCCTCGCGCTTGCCGCAACTGCTGCTCAACGGTGGCTCAGGCATCGCGGTGGGCATGGCCACCAACATTCCGCCGCACAATGTTGGCGAGCTAGTGGACGGTCTGGTGGCGCTGATCCAGAACCCTGAACTGACCGACCTGGAGCTGATGCCGTACATTCCGGGTCCGGACTTCCCCACCGGTGGGCTGATCCTGGGTACGGATGGCATCCGCGAAGCTTACACCACCGGGCGCGGCAGCATCACCATGCGTGGCGTGGCCCAAATCGAAACGATTGAGCAGCGCGGGCGGCCTGACCGCGAGGCGATTATCATCACCGAGTTGCCTTACCAGACCAACAAGGCAGCGCTGATCGAGAAGATTGCCGAACTGGTGGACGACAAGCGCCTGGAGGGCATCGCCGATATCAATGACGAGTCAGATCGCGACGGCATGCGCATCGTGATCGAACTCAAGCGCGACGCCTATCCCCGGGTGGTGCTCAACAACCTTTACAAGTTGACGCCGCTGCAGGCCAATTTCAGCGTCAACATGCTGGCCCTGGTGGGGGGCGAGCCGCAGCTGCTGACCCTGCGCCAGGCGCTGAGCGTGTTCTTGCAGTTCCGCGAGGAGGTGATCACCCGCCGCACGCGCTACGAGCTGCGCAAAGCCGAAGAGCGCGACCATCTGCTGCTGGGCTTGCTGACAGCGCTGGCCAACCTAGACGAAATTGTCGCCCTGTTGCGTCGAGCCGCCGATGCCGCCACCGCCAAGCAGGAGCTGATGGCCACCTACAGCCTCTCGGAGTCGCAGTCAGACGGTATCTTGCAGATGCAACTGCGCCGTCTGACCGCCCTCGAAGCCGAGAAGATCCGCCAAGAGCACGAGGCGCTTCAGCTGCAAATCACCGACCTGAGCGACATCCTGGCCCGCCGCGAACGCATCCTGGAGATCATCCAGACCGAGCTGGCCCGCCTCCGCGATACATTCAGCACGCCTCGGCGCTCGGTGATCGAGCAGGCCGAGGGCGAGATCGACGCCATTGACCTGATCGCCAACCTCAAGATGGTGGTCTTCCTGACCGAGCAGGGCTATATCAAGCGCATGCCGGTGAGCGACTTTGAGGCGCAGAAGCGGGCCACGCGTGGCAAATCGGGCACGCGTATGAAGGAAGACGACGCGGTTGAGCACTTCTTCACCTGCTTTAGCCACGACAGCATCCTGTTTTTCACCGATCGGGGCGTGGTCTACTGCCTCAGGAGTTACCAGATCCCCAAGGCCTCGCGCACCGCTCGCGGCATGCCGATCGTGCAGCTGCTGCCGATTCCCTCTAACGAGAAGGTGACCTCGGTGGTGCGCGTGGACGAGTTCAGTGACGACGAGTACCTGGTGATGCTCACTGGCAAGGGCTATGTCAAAAAGACCCAGCTCTCGGCCTTCGCCAACATCCGCACCAACGGCCTGATCGCCATTGCCCTGGAGGACGGCGATCAGCTGCGCTGGGTGCGGCTGGCGCGCTCAACCGACAGCGTGATTATCGGCAGCCGCGCCGGTATGGCGATTTGCTTCAAGACCGACCACGAGCAGCTGCGCCCCTTGGGCCGTCCGACGCGCGGCGTGCGAGCCATGGCCCTGCGCAACGGCGACGCCATTGTGAGCATGGACATTCTGCGAGCGCAGGAGTTGCTAGCAGAAGCTGACCTTTCCCTAGATGCGGAGCCGGAGGAGCCAGAGCTGATTGAAAGCTTTGAGGAGGCCGAGGAGGTGGCTGCCGCTGAGGAATGTGTTGCCGAGGAGGGCAAAGCTGCCGGTCCCTGGGTGCTGGTAGTCACTACGGGCGGCTATGGCAAGCGGGTGCCAGTGGCCGAGTTCCGCCGCCAGAACCGAGCCGGGATGGGCCTAGTCGCCACCAAGTTCCGCAAAAAAGGCGATCAGCTGGCCGCCCTACGCGTGCTCAGCGCCACCGAAGAGCTGATGATGGTTACCAGCCGGGGCATTGTGATTCGCCAAGGCACCAGCGCCATCTCCTGCCAATCGCGTATGGGCACCGGGGTGCGGGTGCAGCGTCTGGACGAGGACGATTCGATTGCCGCCGTAGCCCTAGTGCCCGTCTCCCTGGAGGGCGAGGACGAGGAAAATGGCGACGAGGAGGCCACGGTCAGCCTGAGCTAAGCAGCTGAGGCTCAAAGCTCGGCAGCCGGAGCAAAAAGCGTGGCCTCTGGCCCAAAAAGCCCGGGCCATCCAGCTCCAAGCTCGGTCTCTGGCTCAAAAAACCCAGGCGATGCAGCTGCGAGCCTGGGACCTGGCGCAACAGGCTCGGCCCCCGCAGCAAAAAGCCCGACAGTCGGAGCAGGTTGCTCGCCGCTTGCTGCTCGCCGCCTGGGCCAGAGTGTCCGCTATGACCATCTAGCCTGGGCCGTCATGCAGTAGAGTTCTCTGGCACACAGCGCCCCGCTGCCCGGAGCCGACCCGAACCTCTGCATGGATCTCGAAACTCTGATCGGCCTGCTGCGACTGGCGCTGATCACCGCAACCCCGATTGCCCTAGGCGCCTACGCCGGGATTCTGTCTGAGCGCGCAGGCGTAGTCAACATCGCGATTGAAGGCATGATGCTCACCAGCGCCATGGTCTCGCAGCTGGTGGCGATGTACAGCAATGGGCCGATTTTGGCTGCCTTTGGCAACCCCGCGCCCGGCAGTCCCACGGCCTTCCCCGCTGCCCTGATCAGCCTGGGATTGGGCCTAATCGGCGGTCTGGGCGTTGGTGCAGGTCTGGGCTGGTTGCACGGTCTGGTCTCGATTCGCTTCAAAGCCGACCAGATCATCAGTGGCACTGTGATCAACATCCTGGCCTGGGGCGTCACTGGCTGGGTCTTTCAGCGCTGGATGACGGCGAGCAGCGGCGCGCCCAGCTCGCCTGGCACCTTTCCGTTGCTGCCAATTCCGCTCCTGAGCCAAGTGCCCATCTTGGGCGAGCTGCTGTTTCGGCACCAGCCGATTGTCTACACGATGCTGATCCTCACTGGCGTCATTCACTACGGGCTGTTCTACACGCCCTGGGGCCTGCGCACCCGTGCCGTCGGTGAGCACCCTCGCGCCGCCGACAGCGTTGGCATCAACGTCTACCGCGTGCGCTACCTGAACCTCATCCTGGGCGGCGGCGTGGCTGGACTGGCAGGGGTCTGGCTGACCCTGGAGCAGGTCGGCACTTTCACCCTGCGCATGAGTGCTGGACGCGGCTTCATTGCACTGGCCGCTATGATCTTTGGCCGCTGGACCCCCTTCGGAGCTTTCGGGGCGTCGCTGCTGTTCGGCGTGGGCACCGCCCTGCAGATCCGCACCGCCAGCCTCAGCTCCGCCGCAGGCATCGATTCCTGGCTGGCCCAGATCCCGCCTCAGGCCTACCAGGCTATCCCCTATTTGCTGACCGTGGTTGCCTTGGCTGGGCTTGGCGGCAGAGCCGTGCCCCCTGCCGCCGACGGCCAGCCCTATGAGAAATAACCAAAGCTAACCAAAGCGCGGTTGCCGACCCGCAGAGCCCAGATCTACGCTGGGGAGAAGCTCAGGGTGCTCAAACTGCGAACCACCTGAGAAACCTCAGATTACCTCAACGGAGAAATCATGTACCTTGCTGGTCTTCTATTAGCCGCAGCGCTCCAGCCTTCGCCGCCTGTCCCTGCACTTAGCCCCGCGCCGCTGATCGCTCAGCAGGTCAGACCCAACGTCGCGGGCCAGTGGGACACCCGCACTACAGGCGATGGCGATCGAGCCTACCGTGTGCGCCTGATTCAGGAGCAGGGCAGCGTGTCCGGCACCTACTCAGGAGCCCAGGGCGATCGCGGCACCCTCGATGGCAGACTGGTCGGCACTGAGTTCCGAGGCCAATGGCGAGGTGGCAATGGCTCGGGCGGCTGGGTTCGCCTCAGTTTCAGCGGCGATGGCACCAGTTTTGAAGGCACCTGGGGCTATGCAGGCCGCGAGATCAGCGGCGAGTGGATCGGTAGCCGCCTTTAAGTCTCTCCGGGTTCCCCCGAATTCGGGGGAACCGGGGCATTAGATAACGTGGATGCCGCACTCCACCTTGCCCAGGCCGCGCCAGCGTCCGGCCCGCTCGTCTTCGCCGGACTGCACCGGTGTGGTCAGCGGCTGGTCGCCGATGCTGGCGTAGCCCAGGTCGTGCAGCGGATTGTAGGGGACCTGATGCTCGACGAGGTAGGACCAGACTTCTTTGTGAGTCCAGTGGGCCAGGGGGTTGACCTTGAGCCGCCCCCTGTCCCATTCAAAGATCGGCAGTTGGACCCGAGTGCTGGCCTGGTCGCGGCGGCGTCCGTTAATCCAGGCTCCCACCGGTAAGATTTCCAGGGCTTGTTTAAACGGCTCGACTTTGGTCAGGTATTGGTAGCGCTCGAGATCCCGCTCCCAGAGCTGCTGTCCATAGCGAGCCTCAAAAGCGTCGCGGTCGCTAGGCTGGGGGGTAATGCGCCGTAGGTCGAGGCCGTAGTGCTGAACCGAACGCTCCACATGCGCCAGCGTCTCGGGAAAGTGGTACAGCGTGTCGATGAACAGAACTGGCACCTGAGCGTCCAGCTGTTGTAGGAGGTCGATGATCACCATGCCGCTAGCGGCAAACGAGGTGACCTGGACCAGGTGGCTAAGGTTCTGGGCACTCCAGTGCAGGATCTCACGGGGATGAGCCTGTGCAAACTGTCGGTTGAGCGCCTCTAGGTCCAGCACCTCAGCGGGCTGAAATTGCGGCGAATGGAGAGCTTGGCAATCCAGGGCATCGAAATCTAGGGCTTCAACCGCAGCCTGAGCCGTGGGTAAGACAGACGAACAATTCATGACCATCAAGGACTACACCAGAGACACCGAGGACGAGACAAAATCTCCCCCACAAAATAGCCTATCAGGGAGCATCACCGGTTCTCCTGAGGGATTACCGGCATTCTCTAGTCGGGTTTGCCCCGACTAGGGCAAGTCGTAGTCCAGCTCTGGCTCTGGAATGGCGAAGTTTGAAGCATCGTAAAGAAATCTGGAAGCCTCGGCTTCGAGGCGGTGAATCTCGTGAGGCTCCATCACACCAGCGGTGCGCAGGGCCGCCAGATAGCCATCCAAGAACAAACGCAGGTCATCCGTGCGATAGCCCCGATTCCAGAGGTCGGTGAGATCGTCGGTGAGCTTCTGATAGTGACGGATAGCTTGGGTGTCTTGCAGCATGGTTTCTCTGAGAAAGCTCCGGAGATTCAGTTGAAGGACTCAAGCGGTCTAGGGCAGAGGGTCGCCGGAGGCTAGCGCTACAGTTTGGATCAGCGCTGGAACCGCGAGTGAGGCTTTAGAGCTTCTGCTTTCATCGTAGTCAACTTGAGTGACCGTAGATGAATCTGGGGCTACCACTCGAGACATAAATAGCTCCCCGCAATCATCGGCTACGGGGAGCAGAGGGGTTGGAAATTTGGGCCGGGACTAGTTAGTAGCCGTCTTCCTCGTATTCAGGCTCGGGTTGCTTCTGCTTAGGCGGCAGGTTGACGCGCTTGCGGGGCTTTTCCTGTTCTTCCCAGGCGTCGTCTTCGGGCTCTTCCACGTAGCGGCGGTCTTCTTCGTATTCGTCCTCGCCCTCGTCTTCGTAGACTTCTTCACGGGGGCGCTTACTGGTTGGCTTGGACCAGTTGTCTTCTTCCTTCTCAGCCCAGTTGTCTTCCTCAGGCTCATCGTAGGTCTGCGGCCTGCGGCGCGAGGCCGGGCGCTTCTGGGACCAGTTGTCTTCGTCGTCCCAGAGGTCTTCGCTGGCACGCGTGGTCACGGTGCGGTTGGTCGAGGGGCGGCTGGAGCCGGTGCCCAGCATATCGCCGGGGTCTACGGAGATGTACTCGTCGTCGCGTTCCCAGGGGGGTTTGCCAATGCCGATGCGCTCTAGGACGCCGACCGTGAGCTGGGTCAGGCGCTCCTCCATGCCCTCGGTGACGATGATGCGGTCGCGGCCCACGGCAATGATCTCCTGGACGTCCAGCTCATAGGTGCTGACGATCTGGGCAGGGATCAGGGGGATGCCCAACGACGAGAGAATGAGGTGAAAGACTTCGCCGGTTTCGGAGTCGAACTTGAAGTCGCGCACTTTGCCAAGCAGCTCGCCGGTTTCGGTGACCACCTCACTGCCGATCAGGCTGGTGAAGGCGTCGACGTTGAGATCCTCAAACACGTCTTCGTCGTCGACCAGGATCGCGTCGGGGCCAAGTAACGAAATATTTGACAGGGACATATACTGAGGCGTCCCGGTGATCAGGTTCTCGCGGACGCTCAGGGCCACCACCTGCCGCTGATCCATGTCCAGCCAGAGCTGCGAGACTACACCCAGGCGGCGGGCTGTCGCTTTGCTAATGACCTGTGTGCCCAGGATGGAAGAGCGCTGGCGGACAGATTCAGATTCAGATGTCGTTGTCATGGGGCCTTACCGAATCCGATTTTCGGATGAAAGTCTTGAGATCTGTGCGCCTGAGACGCGAGTCAGTGGAAACGGCCAACAGCACAGTCATCATTGACGACAATAACACGGGGGCTAGGGCGACTGCCTGACCGGCATCCCTGCCCGCTTTGGCCGGTTAACCGAACTAGCGATTGCTCTCAAAGGTGGATGGTGTTGGCTTAGGAGTGTCAGCCCGAGTCAGCCCGAGCGCAATTTCAGGCCCAGCACTTGTGTATGGGCTCCCCGTGCCTGAGTGACCCCAATCGTGCGCTCAGCAGCCTCGATCATCGGTCGCCGCAGGCTGACCACAATGAACTGGACTAAGTCGGCTTGCTTGCGCACCATGCGCGAAAGGCGCTCAACATTCGAGCCGTCGAGAAACATGTCCACTTCGTCAAAAGCATAGAAGGGCGAAGGCCGGTAGCGCTGCAAGGCAAAGATGAAGCTGAGCGCAGTGAGCGACTTCTCGCCCCCCGACATCGACGCCAGACGCTGCACCGGTTTGCCCTTTGGGTGGGCGACCAGATTGAGCCCGCCCGCAAACGGATCGGCGACATTTTCCAGTTGCAGATGACCATCGCCGTCAGACAGCTCGGCGAAGATCGTCTGAAAGTTCTGGTCCACCGCGTCAAAAGCTTCTTTGAACGCTGACAGACGCAGGGTCGTGAAATTCTCGATGCGCAGCAGCAGCTCAGTGCGCTCCTCTTCCAAGGTCGCCAGCTTCTGGCTGAGGTCGTTGAGGCGCTCCTGGGTGCGGTCGTACTCCTCTATAGCCAGCATGTTGACTGGCTCCATCGCCTGCAGGCGGCGGGTGCGGTTGCGCAGTTCCTGCTGGAGCTGTTCCAGGGTCAGGGCCTCCGGTAGCTCGGGTAGCGGGTCGGGCAAGAGCGGAGCGGTTTCGTTCAGGCTGGCCTGCAAGCTGGCAAGCTGCTGCTGGGCTTCCTGTTGGCGCTCCTGGAGGCGGCTGAGCTGCCAGTCTAGCTCCTGGCGGGCCTGGGTCTGTTCGCGCAGTTGGCGCTCCTGGCGGTCGCGGGCCTGCTTCTCGGCCCCAAGGCGGACTTCGAGCGCAGCCAGCTGTTGCCGCAGCTGGGCCAGGTTGGTCTCGAGCTGCTGGCGCTGCTGGGCGAGCTGGCTCTGCTGGTTGAGCTGGTCGGTCTGGCGGCTGCGGCCCTCCTGGATGCGGGCCTCGCTCTGGCGCAGCTTTTCCTGGAGCACTTGGGCGCGGACGTGGCAGTCGCTCTGGCGCTCGCGGGCTGTGCGCAGGCTGGCTTCGATGTTGGCGAGCTGGCTTTCTTGCTCGCTGACTACGGCCTGGGCCTGCTGCCATTCGCTGTGATCCTGGGCCTGCTCCAGCACTGCTAGCTCCTGACGCAGGCTTTGCAGGCGGCTCTCCTGGGTGGGCAGATCCTGGTCGAGTTCGCCCAGGCGGCGGCGGCTGGTGCGCAGCTCCTGCTGGTTGGCCTCTAGGCTCTGGCGTAGGCGGTCGCGCTGAGCGTTGAGATTGGCGATGCTCTGGCCGAGCGGATCGACTAGGGCGCGGGCATCGCGATGGCGCGCCCGCGACTCAACCAGTTGCTCGCTGAGCTGGGTCATGCTGCCCTGCGCTACCTGGACCTTGTGGTTGATCAGCTTCAGCAGCCGGTCGATTTCCTGCAGGCGCTCCTTCAGGGTTTGGACTTCCTCACTGTCGCCTGGGGTGGCGGTGCCAAAGTGCAGACTGTTCTTTTGGGCACTGCCGCCGGTCAGCGCCCCGGACGCCTCCAGCAGTTCGCCTTCGAGGGTGACCATGCGGTACTGGTTGAGGTAGCGCCGCGCCTGGTCCAGCCGCTCAAAGACAACGGTGTTGCCAAAGATGTAAGCAAAAATGTCGGCGTAGCGCAGGTCGAAGCGCACCAGGTTCAGGGCGTAATCAATCGCGCCCTCGGTCCGCAGCGCAGGCAGGGAACGGGCTGCCTGGATGCGGTTGAGCGGCAAAAAGGTGAGCCGTCCGGCCTTCTCGCGCTTGAGCAGTTCAATGCCCGCCGCCGCGACGCTGTCGTCTTCAACGACCAGATGGCCTAGTCGCGCGCCCGCAGCGATTTCCAGCGCCAATTGGTAGCGAGGTTCGACTTGGCCCAGATGAGCAACCAGGCCGCAGACGCCGGGGATGCCCATCTGCAGGATCAAGCGCGAAGCGTAGGTGCCCTGCATTTCCTGAACCGCTTGCGCCCGGGCTTCGATGCGGTCGAGCTGGCGCTGACGGTCGATCTGTTCGGAGCTGAGGCGTTCGCGGGTCGCTTGCTGGGTCTGGACTTCCTGCTGGGCGGTGGCCAGAGACTGGGCCAGGGTCTGCACTCGATCCTGCTGGTAGGTAGCTTCGGCCTGTTTGTCCCAGAGCTGGTTCTGCTGCTCGATTAGCTCGGTGTCCAGGCGCGATAGCTCGGCCTTTTGCTCCTGGATCTGGCGCTCAAGCTGGGTCAGGCGCTCACGCAGGCGGGTCTGCTCTTGGCGCTGCGGGTCGAGGCTGGCGAGCAGGGTGTCCGTTTGATGGCGCAAGCCGGTCTGCTGCTGCACCCAGGCATTGGACGACTCGGCAATCGACTGCAGGTGTTCGCGCGCCTGGGCCAGGACTTGCTGCTGCTGCTGCTGCTGGGCCAGCCAGTGGTCGATTTGTCCCGTCTGCGCTTGCGATTGCTGGTTTAGGGTCTCTAGGCCCTGGCGGTACTCGTGCACCTCGCTCTGCAGGCGGGACAGGGTCTCTTGATCGCCGCGTTGGGCCTGGGTCAATTCCTGGGCGGAGCGCTGCACGGCGCGCAGTTCGGCCTCGCGGCTGGCCTGTTGCGATTGCAGGGCGAGCTGTTCTTCTTCGCCCAGGGCTTTGACTCTTTGGTTGGCCTGCTCGAGTGCCTGACCCAGCTGAGCAATCTGGGTGTTGA
Organism: Leptolyngbya sp. SOY_34_metabat_272; assembly: GCA_031399305.1. Taxonomy (GTDB): domain Bacteria; phylum Cyanobacteriota; class Cyanobacteriia; order FACHB-261; family FACHB-261; genus FACHB-261. The sequence continues at coordinate 35,182 of JANNOU010000053.1, read as the reverse complement.
GCGCCGCGAGCTGCTCGCTCAGTTCGACCTGGGTCTGCTCGCCGCTGCGGATCTGGGCTTGGAGCTGTCTGTGCTGCTGCTGGCGCTGCCGGTGATTGAGCACCAGTTCCCATTGCTCCATCGCCTGGGTTTCGGCACGAAGCTTCTGATATTTCTCGGCTTTGATCCGGTCTTGGGCTAGGCGATCACGCTGGGCGACTAGCTCGCGCTCAACGATGCGGAAACGGTCTTCTCGCTCCTTGACGGCGTCTAATTTCTCTTTGGCCTGGTCGATTTTGCGATCAAAGGCAGCGACCCCCGCCATCTCATCAATAATCTGTCGCCGCTCGCGTGAACTCATCGAGATGATGCCAGTGACATCCCCCTGCAGCACGATGTTGTAGCCCTCGGGGTAGATGCGAAATTGAGACAGGCGCTCGTGCAGTTCGGTGAGCGTGCAGGAGATTTCGTTGATGGCGTAGCTGGAGGTATAGGTGCCCTGGGGGGTGACTCGCAGGCGGCGGGTGACCTGCCACTCGCCAGTTTGGATCTCGGCAGCTAACAGCGAGGTTTCGCCAGACTCGGCTTGGGAAAAGTGGGCGACTTCCTCGGGCTCGAGTGCGAAGCTGACTCTGACGCTGGCTTCGACCGTGCCTCGGGACTTTTGGGTGTTGTTCACTAGGTCAGGCAGGCGCTCGGCCCGCATGCCTTTGGAGCCCGACAAGCCCAGAGCAAACAGCAAGGCATCCAGGATATTCGACTTGCCAGAGCCATTGGGGCCAGAAACGACGGTGAAACCCGGTAGCAGAGGAATCACCGTAGGACTGCCGAAGGACTTGAAGCGGGCGAGTTCCAGGCGCTTGATGTACACCGGGCAGGCAAACCTGAGAAGTGTCCATCATACGGTAGCACTGGCAAACCGCAACCGCTTGCGGTTTAAGGATCTTGAGCCCTGTCGTTCGTGAGTTCTGGTGGCCCAAGCCAGGGGCACCGGCACCTAGTCTCAGCGCAACCCAGGCTTGAACTCACTCAACAAATCCTCAAGCCAAACCAGCTAATGCTCAAACCGAACCGGCAAACGCTGAAGTCGGAGTGAGATTTTGCAATGGGAGGGGAGCCGGAGCCTTGTCAGTCATTCCTTTGGGTGAGCGGCAGTGAGGCTTACGTGCAGTCTTCATCCTGACGTAGTAAATGTTACCAGAACTGGCGCGAGGGGCACACTACACCTAACCGACTCCCAAAGAATTGCTGCGATGGCTGACGCCTTCAGAACTTTTGCCGTTCCATCCGCGCCCGTGACGACTGCTCAGGAGATGCCAGCTATGGCTGAGCCTCTCCAAAGGGTCAGCCTCACCTACGACTTCACGATCCAGAACTTGACCGGGCCATGGGCGGACCAAAAAGGTTCGGGTTTTTTCTGCTACACCGGCCCAGTCCCGACCGGTAACGGCTTAGAGATCTTGGGAGGGCAGCAGAACCTTGTAATCTTGTTCCGGTTTCAGGATGAAAATTACACCGAAGCAGATGAAGAGGCTGGGGCAGAATTTCCCCTCCTGATGTTCCAAGACGGCGACCTCCTGGGTTTGAACTACGTGGCGAGAATCAACAAACTGCGCTTAGCGATCAGCAGCGACGCCTCATTTCCAATTGAAACCATCGGCGGTGATGTCTTTATCTATGACCAGAAGTCTTCAGCGGTTAGCTGCGAGGGTCAGGGCGTAGTGACCTACCGCTTACGCGCAGCCTCTGCCCCTCCCGAGGTCTACTAGGGTCTAGACCTGGGAGAGTGCCTGGCCCCTCCCAGGTCTGGTACAAAAGGAGAAGTAGGCAAATTCTTTCATCGAAGGGGGCGGCGCGTGCCACCGACAGTTCCTAGAGGCTCCAACCACCCGGATATCGATCTGGCCCCTTTCATCGACCACACTTTGCTGAGCGCCATCGCAACGCCTGAGCAGGTGACCCAGTGGTGCATTGAGGCCGACCGCTTCCAATTTGCGGCGGTCTGCGTGTATCCCATGCACGTGCGCTTGTGCGCTGACCTGTTGAACCAGAAGCGGCCCCGCGTCTGCACGGTGATCGGCTTCCCCAGTGGCGCGACTACCTCAGCCGTCAAGCTCTACGAAGCTCAAGAAGCGGTCGAGAACGGCGCGACTGAATTGGACGTGATGATTAACTTGAGCTGGCTCAAGCAGGGGCGCACCGACGAGCTGCACCGCGAGATCGCCACGATCTGCGAAGCGACCGGCCAGGTGGTCAAAGCGATCCTAGAGACTAGCCTCTTGAGCCCCGATGAGAAGCGTCTAGCCGCAGAAATCTGTCTGGATTCGGGCGTCGCCTTCCTCAAAACCAGCACCGGCTGGGTCGGGGGCGCTACGGTAGAAGACGTGACTCTGCTGCGGGAAGTCACCCGAGGCCGCATCGGCATCAAGGCCTCCGGCGGCATCAAAACCGCTGAGCAGGCGCTGGATCTGATCGTGGCTGGGGCCACCCGCCTGGGCACCTCGCGAGGTCTAGATCTGCTGCAACAGCGCGACGCCTCGCCCCGCCGCAGCTCTGACCCAGAGTCCGATCCAGAGTCCGCCTTGGAAGAACGTTCATGAGCCGAACCTATCGGGCCACTGGCATCAATCTGCGCGGCATGGCTCTGGGTGAAGCCGACCGCCTATTGAGCGTGCTCACGCGCGAGCTGGGCCTGATCCGCGTCGTCGCGCCCCGCGCCCGCAAACATGGCTCCAGCCTGGGCGGACGCTCGGGTCTATTCGTAGTCAATGACTTGATGCTGGTCAAGGGTCGCAGCCTAGACAAGATCAGCCAGGCCGAAACCTTGGAGTCTTACCCCGGCCTCAGCCAAGACCTGGGCCGCCTCACCGCTGCGCAGTATCTGGCCGAACTGGTGCTGCTGCAAGCCCTGACCGACCAGCCGCAGGCGGAGCTATTTGACCTGCTCATTTTGCATCTGGGGCGGCTGGAGCAGGCAAAGCCCACGGCTGTGCTGGCCCATCTAGTTCATGGGATATTTCATTTATTGGCCCTGGCTGGTCTGGCACCCCAGGTGCAAGACTGCGCTGTGTCGCGCCAGCCCCTAATGCCCGACTTCAGTCAGCCCGATTGGCGAGTGGCTTTCAGCTTCTCGGCAGGGGGGGTGGTTGCGCCGCCGGTTGAAGTGCCGGTCGAGACCTACCTGGCCGCAACCGAACTCGAGATCCTACAGCGACTAGCCCACGCTGAACTGCCTGAAGCCCGGGGCTTTGAGCCATCTGATCAGGCTGCTTGGGCTATGTTGGAGCGGTTGTTGCGTCGTTACGCCCAATACCATTTAGACCAGCCGATCCGTTCGGCAGCTCTGATTGAGACTGGTTTCGCCCTCAGTGCCTAGCTTCAATGCTTAGACCCATTGCTTAGACCCATTGCCTAGCCCCGCTTTGCTGTTCCCTGCCTCTGTGCCATGACTCGACTGTCCGACTTCCCTACAGACCACCTCGAAGCTCCCCTGGCAACCGCCTCATTGCCGGAGTTCCCGTGGCCGCGCTATGGCGGGGCCCGACCGCTGCGCGAGCAGGGACTGGAGGTGCTTGACGAGGTGGAGCACGAGACAAACCCAGACGGGCCAACGAACTTGTCTGAACCCCCTGAGCCGCCGCCTGAGACCGGCTTTACGCCGGTTTTAAAGAACCGCAACTTTCTGACCTTGTGGAGCGGCCAGGTTTTCTCGCAGTTGGCGGACAAGATCTATTTGGTGCTGATCATTAGCCTGATCACCAGCCGTTTCCAGGCGGCGGGGCAGACGGTCAGCGGCTGGGTTTCGTCGGTGATGATCGCCTTTACGATTCCGGCGGTGTTGTTTGGCTCGGTGGCGGGCGTGTTTGTAGATCGCTGGTTTAAAAAGCCGGTGCTGGTGGCGTCGAATCTGTTGCGCGGCGCGCTGGTGCTGTTGGTGCCGCTGCTATTGTGGCTGTCTCGGGGCTGGCCGCCGTTCTACGGGCTGCCGGTGGGCTTTTGGGTGCTGCTGGGCATTACCTTCCTGGTCTCGACCCTGACCCAATTTTTCTCGCCCGCCGAACAGGCTGTCATCCCGATGATTGTGGAGCGCCGCCACTTGCTGTCGGCCAATTCGCTCTACACCACCACAATGATGGCCTCGGTGATTATCGGCTTTGCGGTGGGCGAGCCGGTGCTGGCCTTGGCGGAGGCGCTGCTCGGCCATTGGGTGGCAGGCAAGGAGGTGGTGGTCGGCAGCAGCTATGTGTTAGCGGGCTTGCTGCTGCTGTCAATGCGGGTACGTGAGCGCCGGGGCCAGGCCAACAGCACCACTGAAGTCAAGCCGGAGCAGGCGCTGATCGAACAAGTCTCTGGCTATGCGCCGGAGTATGTCCCCGAGGCCAAGCGGCTGGACCCCGAGCAACCGGCGGCAAACTCGCCCCCCTTGCCCACGCCGCACGTCTGGCAGGATATCCGCGAGGGGCTGAGCTATCTCAAAGCCCACGGTCAGGTGCGGGCTGCCTTGATCCAATTAGTGATTTTGTTCTCGATTTTTGCGGCCCTGGCGGTGCTCTCGGTGCGGATTGCTGAGGTGATGCCCGCGCTGAAATCCTCGCAGTTTGGCTTCTTGCTGGCAGCGGGTGGCGTGGGCATGGCGGTGGGTGCAGCGCTGGTCGGCCAGTTCGGGCAGCGCTTTGGGCGGCGACAGCTGAGCCTGTATGGGTCGCTGGGCATGGCGGCGGCGCTGGGCGGTCTGGCGCTGATGACCGAGCAGTTGTGGCCGGCTATGGGCCTGATCGCCTTGCTGGGGCTGTGTGCGGCGACGGTGGGCGTGCCGATGCAGACCCTGATCCAGGAGGAAACACCGGAGGCCATGCGCGGCAAGGTGTTTGGCCTGCAAAATAATGCGATTAACATCGCTTTGTCGCTGCCGCTGGCTCTGGCGGGGGTGGCGGAGACCTTCTTGGGGCTGCGGCTTGTGATCCTGGGGCTGAGCGCGATTGTGGTCACGAGTGGCCTCCTGACCTGGTATATTTCCGGAACAGGACCTCTCGTGACGGAATAGTGCCGTTTTTTGATGCACATCGCCTGGCTTGGAAAGAAATCGCCCTTTTGCGGCAATGTCACTTACAGCCGGGAGGTCACCAACACGCTGCTGGACCGGGGGTATCGTGTCAGCTTTTTGCACTTTGCGCCCGACCCCGTTCTGCGTGTGGGTGAGCCCGAGACTCTGCCCGGTCTATTCAGCTACAAGCCGCCGATGCGTGGCCCTGCCAGCCCCAGCGCTCAAGACCAGGCGGGTGACTGGCCGCATTGTGCGGAGTTTCCCCTACCTTTTCTTTACCGCTCGCAGGTCTACACGATTCCGTCGCTGCGGGCGAGCAAGGTGCTGACCCGCCTGTTGAGCGAGCTGAAGCCGGATCTGGTTCACGCCTCGCTGACCCTGTCGCCGCTGGATTTTCTGCTACCGGAGCTGTGCGAGGAGCTGGGCCTGCCGCTGGTGGCCACCTTTCATCCGCCCTTCGATGTCAAGCGGCGCAATCTGACTTCGGGGACGCAGCACCTGACCTACCAGCTCTACGCCCCCTTCCTGGCCAACTACGACCGCACGATTGTCTTCTCAGGCACGCAGCGGTCGCTGTTGATGAAGCTCGGTATCGACCGTCATCGGGTGGCGGTAATTCCCAATGGTGTCGACCCGGAGCGCTACTCGCCCGGTCCGTCTAGCATCAAGCAGCAGCTGGGCGCGGAGCGGCTGTTTGTCTACCAGGGACGGATTGCGGTTGAAAAAAACGTCGAGGCGCTGCTGAAAGCCTGGCGCAAGGCGAATCTGGGCGGTGGCTGCAAGCTGGCGATTGTTGGCGATGGGCCGCTGCTGCCGGTGCTCAAAGCGGCCTACGGCCCAGAGCAAGGTGTGCTCTGGCTAGGGTTTATCGGCGATGAGCAGCGGCGCATCGAGATTTTGCGCGGTGCGGATGTGTTTATCTTGCCGTCGCTGGTGGAGGGGCTGTCGCTGTCGCTGTTGGAGGCGATGTCTTGTGGTGCGGCCTGTCTGGCGACCGATGTGGGGGCCGATGGTGAGGTCTTGGCCGATGGCGCGGGCGTGGTATTGGAGACCAATCGAGTGACCAGCCAGTTGGCGACCTTGCTGCCCCTATTTCGCGATCAGCCGGAGCTGAGCAGCCTGCTGGGCCAGAAAGCCCGCCGCCGCGTCCTGGAGCGCTACACGCTCAGCCGCAACATCACCCAGCTGGAAAAGCTCTACACCTCAGTGCTGGAGCAGTACCGACGGCTGGGCTTGAAAGCACTCTGAAGCTGGGTCCATGCCCCTAGCCCGGGTCGCGAACCTGCTCAGGTTTGCCGTCAAGTGGCGGCAACCGGTAGGAAAGCTCCTCAGGTTGGCAGCCAAAGGGCGGGAACCTGAAGGGACGCCGCGCAGGTTTGCCACTCAGCAGCGGCAACGGGTAGGAAAGCTGCGCAGGCTTGCCGCCAAGCAGCGGCAACCTGAAGGGAAGTGACTCAGGCTTGAAGCGAAGCACTGGGCAGACAGGGAAGAGCACAATCCGTGTGGGAGCAGAGCGCAGGCCCGTGCGTCCCGACACGGGTTGCAGGCATCTGAGCGGGTATCAGGTGCATCCGTCCCGCTGAGCCTCCACCAGCCAGATCCAGGGATGCTCAACCACCGCGCGCCAGCCGCCCGGAAACGGATCACAGCTGCTGCGGTTGGGACTGGCGAGCAGAGCCAGACACTTGTCGATGTGGGCAAAGCCGGGCGCGTGTTGCAGGTGCGCTTTGAGAAATTGCCGAATAGCCCGACGTTGCAGAGCCAGCGGCGCTTGCCGGAGCAGCTCGCGGTTCAGCCCAGGCCGCTCGGGGTGGGCAGCTTGCCTCAGCCACTGCTCGGCCAATTGCTCTAGACAGGCCACGTCCGCCTGCAGCAGTTCGGCGGTTTGGGCGAGGTGGGCTTCGGCCTGGGCGTTCAGCTGCTTGAGATCAGGCAGCAGCTGCTGGCGAATGCGGCTGCGGCGATAGGCCAAATTGGCGTTGTGAACGTCGTCCCAAACTGCCAAGCCCAGGTCACGGCAAAAGGTGCCGGTTTCAGCGCGCGAAACCGCCAGTAGCGGGCGCACCAACTCTACGCCCTCTCGCAGCGGACGCCGCCAGCCTAGCGATTGCAGGCCATCCGCGCCGCTGCCGCGCACCAGATTGTAGAGCAAAGTCTCGGCCCGGTCGCTCCGGGTATGGCCCGTGACCACAGCGCTGCTGCCTGTCGCCAGCGCCATGTCTGCCAGCATCTGGTACCGCCACTGCCGGGCCTGAGCTTCGCCTCGCGGCGGCAGAGTTGCCGTGCGCAGACAAAACGGCAGCTGCCAAGCTTCGGCGAGGCGCTGCACATGCGCTGCTCCCCCCTCGTCCCCCGGCCAGCGGTGGTCACAATGGGCGACGACCAACCGCCAGCCCCAGCGCGGCTGCAGATCTAAAAGCAGACGCAGCAAACAGGACGAATCCTGACCGCCAGAAACCGCCACCAACAGGGACTGGGCAGGCAGAAAAAGCGGCTTGGCGCACAAGAGCCGCTGAAGACGCCAGTGAAGAAGAGAAAGCTGCTCCACCAATGGGCAAGCCCGCAAAAAATGGCTCAGGCGGGATTTGAACCTGCGACCTTGGGCTTATGAGTCCCCTGCTCTAACCACTGAGCTACTGAGCCAAGCGCTGTGTTTAACAGTCAACTACCCTAGCACAGAAAACCACTGGCTGCGGGAGAAGTCGATGACCAACCTCTCCCACCAGACGGTTGTGCTAGCGCAGGAAGGGCATCGGGTTCACCGCCCTGCCGCCACTGGGACGGATCTCAAAGTGCAGGTGAGGGCCGGTGCTAAAGCCGGTGCTGCCCATCGCCGCGATGTGTGAGCCTTGACTGACCTGCTGGCCAACCTGAACCAGGATACGGCTGAGGTGGGCGTAGCGGGTGACAGTGCCATCGCTGTGCAGAATGTCGATCTTGTAGCCATAGCCGCCGGAGTCCCAGCCTGCCGTGAGCACCTGACCCTCTGCCGCCGCAAAAATCGGCGTGCCCACCGGCGCTGCGATATCAAGACCTGCATGCAGGCGACCCCAACGCCGCCCGAAGCCAGAGGTGAGGACCCCCTGGGCCGGCCAAATAAAGCCAGAGGCCGAGACCGCACGACTGCTGCCCGTCTGGGGGACATAAGCTTGCGCATCTAGACCCGGCAATTCAGGGGCCAGAGGCTGAGCGTCGCGTCGCGCAACCGTCGGGGCTTGGGTTCTGGCGGCGGTAGCTTGACGCGCGCGCGCCTCGGCCTCAAGACGGGTCTGCTCGGCCTCACGAACCCGTGCTTGCAGGGTTTCTACCTCGCTTTCGAGCCGTTGCAATTCTTCGGGCGCGGGCGCGGGCGTGAAGTCAGTTCCGGCGTAGGCTGGGCTGCTAGGGCCGGCCTCGGCAGGAACAAGCGCGGGAGTGGGGGCCACCGCTGCGATCACGGGGCGGGGTTGAGCCACAGCGGCAGCAGTTGGCGCGGCATCCGGGGCAGGCTCAGGCGCGGGGGGAATCGCCAGTGCTGTGGTCGAGCGCTCAGCTTGAGCTGGGCTAGGCCGAGTGGGCAGCGATGGCTCCTCGGCACGAGGACGGGAGACGGCAAGCGTCGGCTTAGGGGCTGCTGCCGCAGAGGCCCTGGGGGCAGGAGCCGCCGCCGGAGTTGGAGCAGGGGCCGTCGCGAGCGCCTCGACCCCTTGGTTACGGACTCGGTTGCTCAGGCTGATCAGATCGTTCCAGTGAACAGGACGCGGGCTGGCAACAGCAGGGACAGACTGGGATATCGCAGGGACCTTGGGCAGGCTCTCTGCTGCGGGCGCTGCCGCCGGGGCCTGGCTGTTGGGGGCAGCAGCCGGAGAGTCATTAGGTGAGGCCGTGGTGGACGCTTCGGCCCGAGCGACCTGTGGCCTGGCTGGCTGGCTGTTTGCCGCTTGAGCACCGGCCACCCGTGTGTTGAGGCTGAGCGAAACCGAGGTGTTGGAACCAGGGCTGGGGCGGGCCGGAATGCGCAGCTCCTGATTCAGTCGCAGCCAGCTGGGATCGGTCAGGTTGTTAGCCTCAATGATCGAGCGCTGGGGCACCCCGTAGTTGCGGGCAATCGTTTCGACTGTATCGCCCGACTGGACCCGATGGGTGGCTTGGGGCCGGGTCGCAGCCGCGTCTGAGCTGCTGCTGACCTGAAGCTCCTGCAGGCGTTCTTTGAGACGGTCGCGTTCGGCTTCCAATCGGCGGCGGGCGTCGTCCTCGCGGATTTTCAGCAGCCCGGCCACCTTGCCTGGAATCACCAACTCCTGGCCAATCGAGAGAAAGTCAGAGTCGGTTAGCTGGCTGTAGCGAGCAATGTCCTTCTGGCCAACCTGATAGAAGCGGGCGATGCTCTCTAGGGTTTCACCAGAGCGGACCCGGTGGACTAGCCCGTTGACGGGCGGAATCACCAAGACCTGCCCCGGCTTGAGTTCGGTGCTGGCGCTGATGCCGTTGGAGACGGTGATCGCCGCTGCGTCCACCTGGTAGATCTGGGTCAACTGCCAGAGCGTCTGGCCGGGCTCGACGGTGTGAACTACCAAGCCGCCCACCTCGTCGAACTCACCCGAGCTTAGGGCCTCTTCCGCTGCTTTGTACTTGGCCTCTGAGTTTTGGCTCAGCACCTGACCCAACGTGCGCGAGGAAAAGGGGATGGGATCCACCCGATTCTCACGTTGCTTCTGCTGAGTCAGCAACAAACCTGCCGCGCCCACTGAAACCGCCAAGCCCAAGACCGCCACTGATTGGCGTAGGCTACGCGTCGGTTCGGGTAGTAACTGCCGCAGGCGCTTGGCTGCACCGTTGGCCTCTGCTGCTGGCACCGTGCTGACCACTGCACTCTCCACCACACCCGGAAGAAAGAGGTTTCCAGGCCGCTGCGCGACCGGCTTCACCCTCCGCGGAAACGTCCGTTTCAAAAACGACCTCCTAAGTTGACCAGTTGACCAGTGTTTAGACCGTCTGTAGAGCCTTATCCATGCAGTCGTCGACCAAAATCACCCGTTGGGCTGATCTAAATCACAGACCGTATGTAGATTCTTGGGTAAGACTACCGTGCTTCTTCTATTCACACAAGTTGACCTGTCATCACAACTTCAAAACTGGCGGGCCAATCAGTTGAATTCTGAGTCAGGATTTGCGCCTTGTGATGCACCCGTACAAGCCCCGCAGCGGCACCGTAGCGAATCTAATTGGCCTTGCTTGTAACGATGAATACACTCATCTGATTCAACAGGCGAATTTAGCCTGCCTGTCAGAAGATGGCAACCGTGTTCCGAGCTCCTTACGAAACTCTCACAATTGCTGAACCTTCTGCTGTGCGGGCCTCAAGCCCCGAAATTCCGCACAATTCAAGCAACCCAGGTCATCTACGAATTGCTGCAGGCGAGGCGGGGGCTAAGTTTGCGTAGGCCTGCATGTATGGGTTTGTTGGTATCGCAGCTAACCGTTTTTCAATTGACTTTGGTGGCGATTTGGTGACCGACGCACAGGCACGAGCCACCGACGAATATTTGTAAATACAGGGTAAGACAGCTCAGCAGAGGGGTTTGTGCTCCTGAAACCCTCTGTTTTTCCATAAGATTTGGTTATCAAAAATGAGCGGTTCAGAGCCCCAACTGGCGGCGCGCTTCGAAGAGGCCCACGGCCACACTGACCGACAAATTTAAGCTGCGAACTCCCGGTTCTGCCATGGGGATATACACGCTCGCATGACTGCCAGTGATAGCTTCTGGCAGCCCTTCGGTCTCGCTTCCGAACAATAGCCAGTCGCCGGGCTGGAAGCGAAACTCGGTGTAGGCCTGTTGTCCCCGAACGCTGAAGCAGACCCAGCGGCCAAACGGAGCGGAGCTGCTGAGAGAAACTTGCTTGAGCCGCTCCAGCGAGGCGTGCACTTGCAAATTGACGTAAGGCCAGTAGTCGAGCCCAGCCCGCTTGAGATAGCGATCACTGAGCTCAAAGCCCAGGGGTTCAACCAGGTGTAAGGGTGTGCGCGTCGCCGCACAGGTCCGAGCCACATTGCCCGTATTTGGGGGAATTAGAGGATGAACTAGCACGATCTGGAGCATCTCACAACCGGGACTTCTTAACCGCAACAAAAATTGATTGGATCTTCTAATCAATCACCCTATCGGAGAAGGCATAAATTTTCCTGATCTTTTTTGAAAGAAAGTCAGGAAAATTTATATCAAGCAACTTGTTCTAGACAGAGCGCCTGCTCTAGTTCAACTTCTTGTTCTGCCAAGGCCTGAATACTGTGGGCAACGATCTCGGAGGGGCGCTGCCCTGCCGCCACCGCCGCCAGCCAGCGCTGAGCCTCGTTGCCGTCGCGCAGCAGGGTTTTCAGCGGCGAGAGAAAGCAACTGAAGCCAAACTGCTTAGCAATCGGCAGGCCCGCTTCGAACTGCGTGACCAGCCAGTCTCGGGCACGGATGGGCCGACCGGTTTGCCAGTGGATCAGCTCAGCGTCCAGGCTCGATCGAGCGGCGGCGGCCTCATTGTGATTGGCAATTTCGGGTAGCTCCTCGGGCGAGAAGGGGCTGTGCCGCAGCGGGTCTAGCGCTTCGGGGTCCTGCAATAAGTTCAGCAGGCGGGTTTCCAGTAGCGCGCTGATCGCCAGCAGCGCCAGCGGATCGCCTACCAGATCGCAGATGCGCAGCTCCAGACGGTTGAGGCTGTAGGGCCGATTGGCTCCGTTGGGCCGTACGCTCGACCAGAGGTGGCGCACATTCTGCATGCTGCCGAGCTGCAGCTGCTGCTCGGTCCAGCGGATGAAGTGGGCATGGCTCTGCCACAGCGGAATCTCCGAAGGCGTGCGCGGGAAAACCTGCCAGCGCGACGAGTGAGATCCTGTGACTTGGCCGTTCAAGAAAGGCGAGGAGGCGCTCAGTGCCAGGTACAAGGCCGCCTCCATGCGGATCAGGCGACAGGCCCCAATCAGCAGTTCTGGGTCGGCAATGCCCAGGTTGATGTGGATGCTGGCGGTCACGACCGTAGTGCCGTAGGTCTGCTCGATAAAGCTGTGGTAGGGATTGCCAGGATCCGAGCGTCTGAACGGTTCTAGCCCGCTCAAGGGAATGGTGCTGCCCGGCAGAACCGTGTAGTCGCCCAGGCTCTTCAGGTAGGCTCGCAGACGGCGGCGGGGCTGGAGCAGGGCGCAGATCAGCGGCTCGTAGCGCACGAAAGGAGCCGTGGTGTATTCGACATTGCGGCTATCCGGCTCGCGCACGAAGCCGCTGAGCGCGCTGACGATGCGGTCCGAGAGGCCTACGACCTCGCCCTCTGGGGTTCCCGTGTACATCTCGACCTCAAAACCTTTAGATAGCACCCCGGTTCTCCTTTGCGATGGATAGTCTAATTGAACGGCTTGACGGCTTGACTGCTATGAATTTTATCGGCAGAGGCGGTTGGGGCAGAGACGCCAAACCTGGCAGTATGGTACGCAGAGACGCTTGAGGATCGCGCCCCGAGGGATAAGCATGAAAATTTTGTTTGCAGCGGCTGAAGCAGCGCCAATCGCCAAGGTGGGGGGGATGGCGGACGTCGTTGGAGCGTTGCCTGCGGTTCTGCGTGCTCTGGGCCACGATGTGCGGGTAATCCTGCCCTACTATGGCTTTTTGCCCGACAAGTTGCAGATCCCCAAGCAGAGTCTCTGGAAGGGCACCGCCATGTTCCAGGACTTTGAGATCTACGAGACCCGCCTGCCGGGGACCGATGTGCCGCTGTATTTGATGGGGCATCCGTCCTTTGCGCCGCGCCGCGTCTACTACGGCGAAGACGAGGACTGGCGGTTCACGCTATTCGCCAACGCTGCCGCCGAGTTTGCCTGGAACTACTGGAAGCCTGAGCTCATTCACTGTCACGACTGGCACACCGGTATGATCCCAGTGTGGATGCAGCAGTCGCCCGACATCCGCACCCTGTTCACAATCCACAACCTTGCCTACCAAGGGCCGTGGCGCTGGCGCTTAGAACGGATGACCTGGGTGCCCTGGCACATGCAGGGGCACAACACGATGGCAGCGGCAATTCACCACGCTAACCGCGTGAACACCGTTTCACCCACCTACGCCAAGCAGATCTGCACTCCGGCTTACGGCGAAGGGCTCGAGGGGCTGCTGGCGTCGCGGGGGCCGAGCCTGGTCGGCATCCTGAATGGCATTGATGTCAAAACCTCAGACCCTGCCACCGACCGTTTCATCGCCAGCAACTTCGACGCCGACCACCTGCAAAAGCGCCCGCCTAACAAGATCGCGCTGCAAGAGGAGATCGGCCTGGAGGTGAACTCGGGCGCGTTCCTAGTGGGCATGGTGACGCGGCTGGTGGAACAAAAGGGTCTAGATCTACTGATCCAGGTGGTGGATCGCTTCCTGGCCTACACTGACGCGCAGCTGATCGTGCTGGGCACTGGCGAGCGCTACTACGAGACCCAGCTGTGGCAGATGGCCTCGCGCTATCCAGGCCGCATGTCGGCGCAGATTTACTTCAACAACGCTCTGGCCCAGCGGATCTACGCGGGCAGCGACGCCTTCTTGATGCCCTCGCGCTTTGAGCCCTGCGGCATTAGCCAGATGATCGCCCTGCGCTATGGCTCGGTGCCAATTGTGCGGCGCACGGGTGGGCTGGTCGATACGGTCTGGCATCACGATCCGGCGAACCAGGCGGGCAATGGCTACTGCTTCGACCGTTACGAGCCTCTGGACCTGTTTACCTGTCTGGTGCGCGCCTGGGAGGGCTTCCGCTACAAGCCGGAGTGGCGGGCGCTGCAACAGCGTGGCATGCGTGGCGACTTCAGCTGGGATACGGCGGCCCAGCAATATGTCAGGCTGTATCGGGAAGTGCTGGGTCTGCCTGGCGACGAGCCCGAGCCAACGCCAGAGCTCGCCATTCCCAGCCGCCCCTAATAATTGGCCAGACTCGGACCACGGTGAGCGCACACTCAGATTGGATAGAGGAGCAGCGCAGGCTGCTGAACTGCCTGCCCCTGGGGGTCATGTTGACCGATGCCCAAGGGCTGATCTGGTGTTGCAACGAGGTGCTGGCAGGCCTGATGGGCCTGAGCCTGGACCAAATCGAGGGCCGCTGTCTCTACGACTGGTGGCCGGAGCTGGTGGCGCTGGAGGGCACCCGGCCCAGCCTGCCCTACCGGCGGCCCAGCCCCGCCTCGGCGGCCGTTGAGGACTGGCTCAGCTTTAAGGTGCGGGTGCAGGCGCTTGAGCTGGGCATTGAACTGGGCATTGAACTGGGCGGCGCTCAGCCCCGAGCCTACAGGGTCTGGAGTTTCCAGGCCGAGGCGTCACGGGAGCTGGCGCAGACCCAGGCAGACTTCGTGGCCACGGTTAGCCACGAGTTGCGCACGCCTCTGACCAGCATTAAGGGCTTCGTGGACACCCTGCTCAATGCCCGTGAGCAGTTTGACCCGGCCCAAGTCGATCGCTTCCTGCGCATCATCAAGTCCCAGGCTGACCGACTGACTTGTCTGGTGGAAGACATCCTTACGGTTTCGCGGATCCAGTCGGGACGCCTCAAAAATATCCCTCAGCGTTTGGGAATTGCAGAAGTGGCTGAGCGTGTGTTGGACCAACTTGCCGATCGCTATGATGCTCGCCGGGTCGCGCTGGATTTACCAGCGGGCCTGCCGGTCATCCGGGCCGACCCCGATCGGCTCGAACAAATTCTCACCCACCTGATCGACAACGCCCTGAAGTACTCGGACCACCCCACGCTCGTCCGGGTTCGCGCCGGTTTGGACCCCGAGCACGATGATCGCATCCAGCTGAGCGTGGACGATCAGGGGACCGGCATTGCCCCCGAGCATCTGAGCACGCTGTTTCATCGCTTCAATCGCATCGACAGCCCCCTGACCCGCCAGCGCGAGGGCACTGGCCTGGGCCTCTACATCACTAAAGCGCTCGTGGAGAGTCTGGGCGGCACGATTCAGGTGGACAGCCAGCTGGGGCGAGGCAGCACGTTCACGGTCGGTTTACCCGTGGCCCAGGTGGTAGAAGCGCTCGGGGGTGACCCGCCCGGATCGCGCGCTTGCCCGCCGGGTGAGGTGAGTGCGCGGTCCTGACGCAGGGGGTGGAGCCTTGCCAGACCCAGTTGACCCGAAGGCGGTCCAGAAGCTTGCCCTGGATCTCAGCCGCTCCAGCCTCGATCCGGCTCTGGAGGATTTGGAGGCCTGGCTGCTGGGCCAACTGCAGCAGCGCGAGGCCTGGGCGCTGCTCTACTGCGACCTGCAAGGCTTCAGCCTCTACAACCAGCTCTACGGGCCGGTGGCAGGCGCTCAGATGCTGCGCACTTGGCGGGCGATCCAGCAGCAGCAGGCAGACTCCCACAGCCGGGCGGCCAGCCTGCTGCACTTAGGCGGCGATGAGTTCTTGATCTTCACCGAGCAACCGACGGGCCTGAGCACTGCCCAGGGCATCGTGGCGGCCTGGCAGGCGGTGAGCCCTCAGTTCTACACTCAGCGCGATCGCGAGCGGGCGTTTCTCATGGCCACTGACCGGCGGGGCATCAGCGGCCGCTGGCCGTTGGTGCAGGTGAATGTCGGATTGGTGCTCGGCCCGGTGCAAACCGCTGCTCCCCTGGCGGGGTTGCTCTCAGCCGCGATCGAAGCGAACCTGCGGGCTCGGCAGCCGGTCAATCCGCAACGGATCGCGCTGCGCTCGCTGGAGGCACAACGGTTGGAGCTGCCTGCTGAGGCGGCACTGTGCCCGCCGCGCATTTTGGTGGTGGAGCCCGATGCCGCCCTGGCGTTTCTGCTGCAGACGACTCTGGAACTACGCGGCCATTGGGTCATGGTGACCAGCTCGGCGTCTGAGGCGTTGGGCCTCTGCCAGAGGTCACAGGGCAGACCCGATCTGATGATCGTCGACTTGTTTGAGCCCGGTCAGACCCTGGGACTGGAACTGTGTCAGAGCCTGAGCCGTGATCCTGAGCTGCGGCACATCTGCCTGGTGGCGATGGTGAGCGACGCCGACCGGGAGGAAGTGCTCAACGCTGGGGCCAACCTGTTCGTGCCCAAGCCCTTCGAGATCCACGACTTGCTGAGCTGGGTGGACCGGCTGGTCCAGCTCAACGCCCAGGTGGTGGATTTACCGGGAGTCTGGCCCACCTCGCATCTGAGCCATCCCATCCAGCCCTAGCGAGGTCCAGGGCTGGGGCCTCGGGGCCAAAAGCTTAGCTCGCCGAGCCCGGTGCTCGGACCCGCAGGCAGAACGCTTAGCTCGCCGAGTTCAGGGCTCGGACCCGCAAGTAAAAGACTCGGCCTTGCAAGCCTTTTGCTCAGCTGCTTGAGTGCTGTGCTGCGAGCCCCGAGCCTTGAGACAGAGTTGCCGAGCTTTGGACTGCGGCAAGCGAGATCAGACACTCACCCGCCGAGCCTGAAGCTCGACCGTTGAGCAGCCAAGGCACAAGTCCCCGGTTTGAGCCTCAAGATGGGCTAGAAGTTGCGGCATGTTTCGCCCAAAATGGAGCCTAGACCAAACATTGGAGTTCAGTTGCCGGAGTTCAGTTGCCGGTTGGCTCACGACACCCACAAAGACGGGGAAAATAAAGACGTGAAAATTGCTAAGGTTACACCGGATGTTTTCAAGGACTGGTTAGACCTGGCATTAAGACTGTGGCCAGACAGCTCAGCCGAAGACATGCAGATAACTCTGACCCATATTCTCCACTCGCCTCGCGAAGCAGGATTTGTAATCAGAGATGAGGAGGGAGCCGTACTTGGGTTTATGAATCTTGCTTTGCGACACGACTACGTTCCAGGGGCGACTCAGAAACCCGTTGCCTATGTAGAAGGGATTTATGTGAAAGATGAATATCGGCAACAAGGCGTGGCCACATCCTTAATCCGGTTCGCTGAAGGCTGGGCTCTTGAACAGGGATGTGCGGAGCTTGCCTCAGATGCGTTGCTGGAGAACACGACCAGTCATCTGTTTCACACCAAAGTGGGCTTCCAAGAAGTGGAACGAGTCGTCGCCTTCATCAAACCGATCACTCGTTCTCGCTGAGCGGGCTAAGGCAACCCAAGCTACTACCTGCAAGATATTGGCTACTGTGCTGTGTAGCCACCATCGATCATCAAGGTTTCCCCAGTTACAAACGAGGCCCCGTCTGAACAAAGCCAGAGCACGGCACTTGCCACTTCAGATGGCTGACCTACGCGGCCAATTGGGTGGATCGCTGCCATCTGAGCTTTCGCTTCCGCTTGTCCACCGGTTGCGCTTTCAAACATATCTGTTTCGATTGCGGCCGGTCCTACTGCATTAACGCGAATGCCCAATTTTGCATACTGAAGGGCGGCAGCCTTGGTTAAGCCCACGACCGCGTGCTTACTTGCCGTGTAGAGCGGCACACTAGCCATTGCCACCACACCCAGAATCGAGGCGGTGTTGACGATTGCGCCACCTCCCTGACGGAGCATCTGAGCGATTTCATATTTCATAGATAACCAAACCCCTTTCACATTGACGTTCATCATGCGGTCGTATTCAGCGTCCGTTTGATCCACCAGCGAGAGGTTCTCACCATGAACTCCAGCATTGTTAAATGCAAAATCGAGGCGACCGAAAACGTCAACCGCCTGCTCAACCATTGATTTTACGTCCGCTTCTTGGGTGACATCTGCTTTCACAAATAATCCGTCCCCCCCCGCATCTTTGATCAGCCGTAGGGTTGCTTCCCCTTCCTCTGCTCGACGACCAGCGACCAGTACCTTGGCCCCTTGCTGAGCATAGGCGATCGCTACGGCGCGACCAATGCCTGAAGTGCCTCCGGTTACCAGCGCAACTTTCCCTGCAAAATTAATCATGTCAAAACTTCTAACAGCTCAGTGATTGGATTGCGACAGGCTGGCTTCTGCTGCCTGAGGTGACTTCATTATTGGCAGGTTACAATCGAATCAACAAGTATGGACCCAAAAGTGCCATACGTACCCGAAGGTATGTACCGTGACCGTCCCCTCCTCTCGACCCTGTGTGCTGGATCAAAACTCGGATGTCCGTCAAGTGCTTGACTTGATCGCAGACAAGTGGACTGCGTTAGTAATCTTGGCGCTGTCGCGAGGGACTAAACGGTACGGTGAATTACACCGCGAGATTGGCGGGGTATCTCAGAAGATGTTGACTCAAACCCTGCGTAGCCTAGAAAATCGCGGCTTGATTGATCGCAAGGTTTATCCGGCGGTGCCGCCAATGGTTGAATATTCCTTGACGGCTCTGGGTGAAACGCTGGTGAAGCCCCTAAAAACTCTGTGTGACTGGGCTTCAGAACACTTGCACGAAGTAGAAGCCGCCAGAGCGAAAGTAATGGCGGCAAACCACAAGCTGGATGGAGTGGCTGTTTAAGATCCAGCAAGATCCAGCGTGGCATCCCGCAGACTCACTGAATCTTAAGGTGCAAGATATTCAAGCTATTAAGGTGAAGGCGAACTCCAGCCACGCTTAAAACTGCAGCTAAAACTGCAGCAGACTCTGGCGCAAGCGCAGCAGCAGCACCCAGATTGCCCCTGTAATGCTGGCGAAAAATAGAGTCGTCGCCACCGTCAGACCGAAGCCGACCAGCAGCAGCAGACCATCCTCCTCTAAAACGCTGATCGCCAAAATCAAAATCGTGTAAGCCGGAAACAGATTGGTCAAGGGAATCGGCAGCGGCAGGGCCATCAGCAGCGCATTCCAGGCCAGACACAGCCCTAGCAACCGACGCAAGACCGGATTGCGACTCAGCCGTAACAGTCGAGTGGTCGAGAGGCGCTCGATCGGGCGCAGCACCCGGTTTAGGTTCTTGAGCAGCCCCTGGGAAAGGGCCGGTGAGAGTTCCAGGCGGGCGAGGCGCTGGGGCAGCCAGGGCTTGTGGAAGCCCAGCGCCAGTTGACCACCCATGAGCACAATTCCGGATCCGAACAGCGCGGCGAGGCCGACCAGAGGCACCGGAATCGGGATCAGCATCGGCAGGATCAGCAGGCCGCTGACCATGCCGAACCCCTGTTCGCCTGTTTGCCCCAGCAGCGCTCCCAGCGGTAAAGGCCGACCCGCATACTCTTGGAGCAGAGCTTGGATAGTTTCTGAAAGCTTCATGGATGGCGAGTCCTACACGGCTGCGCAGCTTCTGGCTTAGCGACAGGCATCGATTTCTAACTGCTGTTCGTATGAAAACATACCCGGAAACGAAAAAGCTGGCGGTAGCTACCGCCAGCACTCAGAACTGACAGCGTGATTGTTAACTAAACCTTGGTCGATAGGCGCTCGCGACGACGTAAGAGGTGAGTGAAGGGCAGCGCACAGAAGGCCAACAGAAAGTTGGGTTCCGGAACCGACTCGACGCGGCTGCGAACCTTCACAGCGGTGCCAGGATAGTCGCTGAACAAACCGTCAACGCCCAGCTTGTAAAACTGCTCGTATTCCAATTCTGGGTTGCCACCGTAGTCTGAGGCCAAGAAGAATCCCTCGTTGCGGAAGGTGTAAGGATGTACCAGCAAACCGGCCGTGTGCGCATCGTCAACCAGCGAAGTTGGCGCACCCAAAATGGTGTCCGCATCACTGATCAGGCCATCGCCGTTCAGGTCGTCCGGCTTGCCATCACCGTTGAGATCTACCGTTGCAGCAGGCACGATTAGCCGCTTGCTGGGGCCAATGCCCGCAGCATAGTCAGCAATGCCCTGTAGACCCGACGGGGCTGCCAGATCGCCATAGGTGCGAGCGTCCCCACTGACCACAAAATCAAATGGCTTTTGCGTGGCCCCACCAAACAACTGCACCAACGGCAAGTCGGTCAGAGTGTCCAAGTACTGCAAGTTGCCGACTTCAAAGGACTGAATGAATACCGCATCGTCCGCGTCGGTCAAGCCGTTGGCCTTGAGGATTTCAACGAGGGGTTCTTCCAGCGAGAGCCCAATCGAGTCAAAGTAGGTAGGATGCTTGGTCTCTGGATAGATGCCGATGGTGCGACCCGTTTCCAGGCTCTTGCGAGCCGCCAGATCAATCACTTCCTGCAAAGTTGGGATTTCGTACAGGCCATCAAAGGCTGTGTTCCCCGGACGCAATTCTGGAATCCGCTCCTTGGCTCGTAAGGTCTTGAGTTCCGCCAGCGTGAAATCTTCGGTAAACCAACCGGTAAACGGCACGCCATCGATCACTTTGGTGGCCTTGCGATTGGCAAATTCTGGACGGTTGGCGACGTCTGTCGTGCCCGAAATTTCGTTTTCGTGACGAGCAACCAAGACGCCATCCTTAGTCGCAACTAGATCCGGCTCAATGTAGTCTGCGCCCAGATCGATGGCCAACTCATAGGCTGCCAGGGTGTGTTCCGGGCGTAGGCCGCTCGCGCCCCGATGTCCAATCACAATCGGAGCTTCGCCAGTCAGGGTTCCTGCGACGACTTGTCCCATTGGTAGAAGCGCCAGAGCCGCTGTTGTCAAAAATACCAACCTGGAGAGATAGTGCATACCCGATTCCTTAACAGTGCGGTGAATGAGTCCCGAAGAAATCAGCACTGACCGAGCCAGTGCCGACCTGCACCCATGGAAACCAGAGGCTGGCCAAGTCAAGCCTTTGCCAGCCACGGATCCAACCATGTCACCGAATATACAAGCCCGGCATTAAGCTTGAAGAGAGCCAGGGGTTAATTTGGGGTTAAATGCAAGGCAGGCAATTTTTCAGGCCATTTTCATGCGTGCATGCGAAATTTTTAGAACTCTAAGGTTCGGCGGCTGCGTCGCCAGCTGGCGACGTTCAGATCACAGCCTTGACAGTGCTGGGTGGCCAGTAACTGTTGAACGTGCTCGGCATTGTCGGCTTTAGCTGACGTCACAAATCCGAGCGTGATCATCAAAACTGTAGTCACCAAAGCCTCAAGCTTGACCCTTGTCATGCGAATTCCCGTTGAACTCAGCCGTCCCAATTTGCATGTTTTGAGCCTACAGCTAAGCCAAGGACGCTGCCTACCCACTTTTGGTAAAGTCCATTGCCAGATTTGGAAAATAAGCGCCTCATAAAAGCTCTCTAAATATTTGATCTGGGTCACAAAAACCTTGTGATTCTATCCTCTTAATTCACCCTGATGCCCGATGAAAATTGAAGAACAGCTCTCAGGCTGGATAATCCAACACACATCTTATAGTCTCCGTAATAACACGGATATGTTCAACGAAATTTTGTTGAACTCAGGCAAAGCCTCCGGATTCGTGATCGTGCTAGATGCTTTAATTAGCAATGCTTCACAGATACTTATGGTAAATGTATCAAGGAAGTGGTACGCAGGCTTAGCCTGTGTTATTGAATACCTTGATTCTGAGCAGTTTCTGGGGGAAGCCGCCAAATGGTCCGCGATTGCCCTGCAAATGACCACTGTACCGTTGATCATCAAGGGGTTTGTCGCGCAAACTGGTTTACCTCTAGTGATGACGTTGCCAACCTGTTCTCTATTCGTTTTTCGTAGCCGCTATGGGTGCAAAAAACGACTGCTGACCAATAAATCCGACTACATCAGTCTGATCGTCTGGGGAATTCTGCTGGCTCAGTCTCTGGCCTTCAACGGCAGTTTGCTCTGAAGCCAGTTCACTTCCCTGCCAACGGGGCGCAAGACATTGCGCCCCTTATTTCGTTCTGGTCCGCATCTAGTGAAGCCAGCGCCTAGAGTCGCTACTATGACATCAATAAAGTCAAACGCGATCAGGGAGCTGCACATGGACCAGAGCCTGGGGCAATATCTAAGGGAGCAAATCGCGACAGGGCCGCTGCAGCCGGTCTTTGACGAAGCATTTGCACTGCGCGATCTCTACGTGCCCTTGCTGGCTCAGCCAGTTGACGCCCAGGGCCAAGTGGATGAAACCGCAGCAGCTCAGGATCTGGAGAGTTGGGCCCGGGAATCGCTCGACGCAACGCGCAAACAGGAGTTGGTCTTATTCGTCCAAGCGGGGCCTGGACTGGGGAAGAGCGTTTTTTGTCGGCTGTTCGCAGACTGGGTGCGGCAGCATCGATCCCCGACCTGGACGCCGATTTTGATCCCGCTAGGCCAGGTCCGTCGCCTGGAGAAAACCCTGGAAAAGACCTTGCAAACCGCTGTCGAGCAGCGGTTTGCCATCGACGGGGACCACTGGTTGACGCACAGTGATACGCGTTTTCTTTTCCTGCTAGACGGCTTTGATCAGCTTCGGGCGGTCGGCAGAGGTGGTGGCTCGCTAGCCGTGTTTTTGCAGCAGGTGGCCGCCTTCCAGCAGCGCTGTCGGGAAGGCGGCGAGCGGGGCCACCAAGTGCTGCTCACCGGCAGAACCTCCGCTTTGAAAACCCTGGAACGCTCGCTGCCCGTCAACCTAGAGCGGGTGGAAATCAGGCCGCTGAAGGCTGAAGCGCAAGCGCAGTGGTTTAGCCATTGGGGCCGTCTAGCCGGTGCTGAAGTAGCCTTGGCCCTGCAGCAGTTTCTGGCTAACCCAGGCTGCCCCGAGCCAGTACGGGCGCTGGCTCGGGAACCGCTGACGCTTTATCTGCTGGCGGCGATGCATCGGGATGGCGCGTTCAGGGCTGAACCGTTCGCAGACATCAGCCACGCTGCCGCCAGAGACCAGCTTTACCAACAGACATTGGCTTGGCTTCTGCACCACCAGAGCGAGGCTTGGCTGGGCTCAAACTCACCGCAGGCCCGCGCCGATCTGCGCTGTCTTTGGCTAGAGGCGGGGGTGTGGATCACCCAGTCCGCTCAGGAGGCGGCCCCTTTATCGGCGGTGGCGCAACGTTTGCCGGAGGAAGGGGCCGCCGTGACACGATTGCAGGCCCTGCCGCGCTTGGGTGCTACGTCGCTCCACAGTCGCTGGGCAACCTGCCACTTCCCGGCCAACGAGCAGGCTCGCGCTTCAATTGAATTTACGCACCACAGTTTTAGCGAATTTCTGTACGCTGAACGGCTCCGAGCCAGCTTGGTGAGCTGGAGCCAAGGCGATGATTCCGGCTTTTTAGTGCCCACAGCGCAGATGGATTGGGCACTGTACGACCTGCTCGGATTCGGCGAATTGAGCCGGGAGATCGTGTCGTCTCTGATGGCTTTGCTGACGGACAGCTCAGAGTATCGTCCCGAAGTTCTATTCAAACGCTTAGAGGATTTCTATTTCCGCTGGAGTGATGGGGTATTCATCGACGCGGAAACCCTAGAGCAAAACTTGCCGCACCGCAAGATGCGGCAGCTCAAGGCACAACAGATCGCCCTGGGGCTGCGACAGGTGGATGTCTATGTGGGATTGAACAGCTTGATTCTGCTGTTGGAGTTGCATCGCCAGGCTCAGTCCATACAGGCCCTCAAGGAGAAAATTTTCTTCTTTCCCTGTGGACCGCAGGGGGTCAAATTTGACGCAACTCGCATCGCTCGCCTCATTGGCTACAGCCATTGCCTCGAAGCCAACGCTTTTTTGCGGATTGTGAGTCCGTATCTCGAAGGCATCTCTCTCAACAGCGCTACCCTGCAAGGGGTTAATCTAATCGGTGCCAACCTCAGCGGCGCGAATCTAATTGGTGCCGACCTCAGCAGCACCAATCTCGCAGAGGCCAACCTCTCACACGCCAGCCTCTGGGGCGCAAACCTGCGAGGGGCCAATCTCCGGAGCGCTGAACTCTGGGCGGCGGACCTCAGCAGTGCCGATCTGAGTAATACCTATCTGATCCGCGCCAGCTTCAGAGACGCAGACCTCAGCGAGGCCAAACTCAGCGGCGCAGTGTTGTGGGGCGTGGTTCTCAGCGGCGCAAACCTCGGCGGCGTGAACCTGATCCGCGCTAGTCTGAATGGCGCAAATCTCAGCGGCGCAAACCTCGGCGGTGCCAATCTCAGCGGTGCCAGCCTCCGAGGCTCCGACCTCAGCGGTGCCAATCTCAGCAGCACTGACCTATTCCAAGTCAACTTCAGCGGCACCAACCTGGCCGGAATCCGCTGGGACGAGAATACTAAGTGGGAGGGAGCGAAGGGGCTGGAGTCTGCGCGCAATGTCCCTGAAGCCTTGCAGGACACCAATCAAGACTGGAGTTGGTAGAGGCTGGGAAAAGCGTACAACCCAAACACACCTTTGCAAACCACAACGAATACTGTTACATTGACCTACATATAGGCATATAGGCAAATTGGGAATCTCCCAGTGCGAATCACAAACACTAGAAAAAGTCACTATGGCAATTATCTTTGCTTCTGAGTTCAACAATTTTCAGCCGATCAACGGAGCCCAAGCTTGGTCACTATTTTTTACGGGAGGCAAGCGGGTGACTGCTCTGGGCCACGAGATGGTAACGGGAAGGTACTTTACAGGTGGTTTGGTTTAGTTGCCTTTGTGGTTGCTAGCGTGCTTGAAGCTTTCCTCTTCTAGGTTGCTCAGAGCAGAGTTCTTAAGAGTTTGCCCTCGGTGTCAAGTTAGTCAACTAGGCTGCTTGGCACTCGGTTCGCAAAGCCCAATCGCTGAAGCCCTTGCTAAGCGATTTCTGCAATTAATTCCAGAACCGATTTCTCTTGTTCAGCTAAGTTAAAGATGTGCTCAAGATATTGGCCGAGGCGTTCGTCCTTTGCAATTTTCTCAAGTCCAGACTCGGTGACGCCCAAGACAACCAATATCTGATCATCTTTGCCCACTTGGATGGTCGGCTTCATAGCAGTTCTGGTCAGCCGAATGAGACGATAGATGGTCGTCATCTTACAGAAATCTGCCCCATCTAGAATGACCGTCCTGAGACTAGGCTTTTCTTTCTTCTGCAAGATATCGATTTGACGTTCTCGTTCAGATTTGTAGCGAGAGATCTGGTTAATCTGGGGATCTAGGACCTTGATTAGACTAACATCCAGAGCTTTCTTCTCGTTCTCTGGGTTTTTGAGATGACCGTGCTCTAGTAGAGTTTCATGGTTCAAGTAAAGAGTTCGCTTAGGTAAGAGGTAAGCATAGGTTGACAGGAGAGCGGTTCGCTCCCGCTCCTCACCGATGACAGCTCCTATCTGATGCTCTGCACGCGAGGCGAACCACTGGCTAAAACTGCTGCCCATTAAGCAAGAAAATAGAGCTGAACGACTATTCCACAATCTTAACATAAGGTGTCGCTAGATCCCATGATTTTCTGACGATATGGACTTTTTGGTCTAATCTTGTCAGCTCGGTTTGCTTACTCTTTCTCCAATTACAAGTTAATATTCCTAATAATTGAGCGATCTGGCTCTTTGCGCCTACCTCTTTTAGGGCCAACAGTTCTCTGGCAAAACCCAGAACAGAGCTATTTCATTACTCCAGGAGTGAGTCAACAAATTTCACGAGTGAGCTTCCAATCACCCCAGTAGCTTTCTGAAACGAGTGACTCGCTGGGTCAGGACCACTCGGTTCAGAGAGCCGCCGCCTTCACGCATGGGTCTGGCGCGACGAGTTGAGCTGAGATTACCCCTTGGTTAGGGTACGTTTAAGCTTTTGCAGCTTTTCTCTGTCGTTTTTTAGCTCTCTCTTCAAAGCGTTATACTTATCAGAGCGTTCTCTAATAGATAGTTGGTTTACCTCCCCTGTAAGGTTTTGTTCCACATAGTATTGCTTGGTAAGATGTAAAATTGCCTCTATCTTTTGCTCTTCAATATCTAAAGTCAGGTTAAGGTGATGTACAAGTTTTTCGATTAATCGATTTTTTACGAGAGACTGGTAGTAACTGCGCAAGTTATTTCTTAGTTTTTCAGCCTCTTTTTCTCGTGCTGTGTCTCGATGCTCTTGATAGAGATGAATAAGGAACTTAAGCAAAAAATAGAGCAGCGAAGCAAGGACCAAAGTCGATATCCAGGGTGAGCTTTTAAACGCACTAACTATCGGTTGGGTCAGGTGCTGCATGATTTGCCTTCTGCCCGCGATTCCCAAGATACTAAAGAGGCTAAACATGAAGATGAACTGCATCCATTGGCCCCTGATGGTTTTCAGAATGTAACTAATCGGAGAAACCTCCTGATAGCGGCTAACGCAAGAGGGTATCGCTATCGCTTCCTGGAAGATGGATTGACTGTCAACAATGTAATTTATCTGGAACAACGAGTGATCCAGGCCGCTTAATTTCAGAGCAGGAACCGAGCTCAGTGTTTCGTAAGCTCTTTGAAAGAGCCCTATCAAACCATTTCGAACATAAGTGGTACAAAGTCGATTCCATTCTTGAGTGGCCCAAAGGCTCAAATTGGAGCGACAAAAATGCATCAAGGCTGTATTTGCGTCAATAGTTTTGTCTTCAATCCCTGGTTTCAGCTTTTTATGTTTGAGCCTGTTTTGCTCAGACGTGGGTGGTACAGAGAATTCCAGATGGATGTATTTTCGACCATCTCGCTTGGTCACACGCGGTTTCAGCCGGTCTACGAAACTCCGAAGCTTGCAAGTGATACTATTCTCGAGATATTCGTCTAGGAAATCGACTTTCGATTGCTTGAGGTTCTCCCGGGCTTGTCTGAAGAATGAGCCTTTATCCTCGTTGAGTTGCTTGAGGAGCTTATCCAACGCCTCCTTTGACTGAACTTGCCCGATGTCTGGCGAGTCTGCTCGTCGTTGCTCTAGTTCCAGAGCATTTTCCTGGGCCTCAAGTAAATCCTCAATCGAGTTTAGCTGGGCTAATATCTGTGTGGTAACCCGTTTGGCAAGAATCTCCTCGGGTCTGCGCTTGACCAATGCTGCCAGTGACTGGCAAAGCCTGTCTAATTCCTGACAAGAGCCCGAATCAGTTTTCGATTCATCGGGGTAAAAAGGAAGCAATGGAACCAATTCAGAGTCTGAGGCATGAGCTTGACTTTGAAGCCAAGCTTGAATCTCAGCTAGATGAGTTACGATTTCCTGGGATGTTTCGCTGGCAGACTCCGGCATTACTGCGATCACAATTAGCTTGACAATCTGAGCTTTGCTAGCCTCTTCAAGAAATTGCTTCTCACCTGTGATCAGCGTTTGTCTGAGATCAGTGACCAAGCACAAAACATCACAGTCAGTGAGCAGAATTTTAGACTCGTTATGCTCAACAGCCAAGTCAGATGGAGACTCGAAAATCAGTTCTGGGCTCTCGTGGCTAGCGGTCGAGGAGCCTAGCGTGATCCGGTCACCGGCTTGGAGAGGCTGACATGCTTGTACTCGCTGACCATTGATATAAGTGCCATTTCTGCTGAAGTCACAAATTTGCCAACTGACACGGCTTTTATCTGAACTAGAATTCGCAATCGGCTGCACTTCAGCATGGTAGCCAGAGACGAGCACGTAATGATTTGGGATTGAAATCTGAGACTCAGGATGACGGCCAATGACTCGTTTTTGAGTCGTAGAAAGTTCGTGATGCTGCTGGCCGCCACAGGTGTCTTGTAAGCTAAGGTTGGCAGGAGATCTTGTCAAAACAGGTGGTGATTCATCAGGCAAAACAGCAGTTCTGAAGTAATAGAACTCTGCTAGGGATTTACAGCGGCTCAAAAGGTTCTGGAAGGCTTGGATGGAAACTGGGTTTTGACCGATAATTTGAAGCGTGAGTCGTCCTGCTTGTAGGGAGCTTACACTTCCTTCTAAAGCTTGGGAAACTGCTCTAAATCTCTCGTCATACTCGATTCTATCAATCGCGAACTGCTGAATTTCCTGAACACTTCTGACCAATCTCTCAGATTTTTGAGATGTAGATTGAATACTTCTCATGGTGCCTTCCAAAGCTTGATTGTTTTGTCCCAGCTACCGCTAGCAATGGTTTGACCATCTGGACTGAAGGTGACTGAGTGGACCGGGCCTGAGTGCCCATCGAAAGTCTGGAGTCGCTTGCCAGTCTGTGGGTTCCAAAAGATTATTTTGCGGTCTTCGCTGCCACTGACTAAGATCTGTCCATCTGGACTAAAGGCAACGGTATGAACTTCGTCTGCATGTCCCTCAAGAGTGTGCAGCAATTGTCCTGCGTACAGGTTCCAAATTTTGACAGTTTTATCTGCGCTACTGCTAGCAAGGAGTGCGCTGTTTGAGCTAATCGCAACCGAGTTTACGCTGCCTGAGTGTCCTCTCAAGACGTGCAGGAGCCGACCGGTGTGCAACTCCCAGATTCTGATCGTATTGTCTGCACTACCAGCCGCAAGCAGCCAGCCATCTGAACTGATCTCAACGGCGGAAAAGGGTGCTGTGTAACCAGCAAGGGTCTTAAGCAATTGCCCGGTTTTCAGGTTCCAGAGCTTGATCGTGTTGTCTTCGCTGCCGCTCACCAGCGTTTGACCGTCGGGGCTAATCGCGATGGCTAAAACGGGCCATAGATGACCTCTCAGGGTGCGAAGGAGTGCGCCTGTGCGCAGATTCCAGAGGTTGATCGTGCTATCTTTACTGCCACTGGCCAGAGTTTGTCCGTCAGGAGCAATGGCGACTGAAGAGATCCAGCCTGAGTGATCGGTCAGGGTTTGAACCTGGCTGCCTGTCTTCAAATCCCAGACTTTGAGCGTGCTATCTTCGCTACCACTGATCAAGGTTTGCCCGTCTGGGCTAAAAGCAACCGAGCGGATTAAGGTCGATTGTCCAGTCAGCGTATTGGCTAAGAATTTCTCGGTTGGGCTGGCCTGCCTTGAAATAGGCGAGAGGGGAGGATTGGCCGAGCGTAGTCTGAACTTCTGGGGGAGTCCGATCATTAAGATGAAGGCTGTCGTGATACCTGCCGTGATCAGGCCTGCCCCCGTGAGTAAAGCAACTCGCTTGGGAGTGAGAGCAGCGATGCTCTTGTCAAGCATTTGACGAAGAGGGAGTCTCCCGGCTCTTTCGTCTGTGGGGAGTGGGGTGAACGAGAAATCAGAGAATGGATCCTGCTCCTCTAGCCTGGCCTGACTGGGACTCGGCCATTCAGGTTTAAACGTCCGCTTAGGTTGAGATAAAGCAGTCAAGGATTCTGGCGATTGAGCCAGGGGGACTACCTTGGTGGGGACATACGGACGAGAACTGACCGGTGACCTTTCTGGTGGTTGGGGTGTGCCCAGCTGCTGCAGTGCCTGAGTGACCGCCTCGGCAGTCTGATAACGTTCGGCGGCGTGATCGCGCACCATTTTCGCTAGCACCGCCACCAGTCCATCGCTAACCTGAACCTGAGGCGGCCAGGGGATTTCGCCTGTGTCTGGATCTGCTTCTAACTGATTGGGGTGAATTCCTGTGAGGGCCTGAATGCCGATCTTGCCCAGCGCGTAGAGATCACTGCTCAAACTCGGCTTACCCTGTCGTTGCTCAATTGGCGAGTATCCTTCACTGACCATCGCCACTGCCTCAGCCGTTTGTGGCAGTTGTATGTGCTTGGCCGAGCCGAAGTCAATCACGACCAGTTTCTGATCTGGCTGGCGACGAATGAGGTTATCAGGCTTGATGTCGCGGTGAATAATTTTTTGGTTGTGCAGGAATTCCAGAACGCTCAAAATTTCTAGCAGTAACTCGATGACCTGAGCTTCGGTCCAACCCTGACCGGGCAGTAGTTCTGAACTGAGGGGCTGGCCCTCGATGCATTCCTGTACGAGGTAAAACGCTTGATCCTGCTCAAAGTGCGCTAGAAGTTGAGGGATCTGGGGATGGCTCAGGGTTTGCAGCACCTCAGCTTCACAGTTGAACAGCTGCCTAGCAGTTTCCAGACTATTCAAGTCACGAGCCAAGAGAGGTTTGAGATGCTTGATGACGCATTTGGGCTGCTCTGCCAGGCTGATGTCCTGAGCGATGTAAGTCTGACTGAAACCCCCTCTACCTAGCTCTTGGATAATCTGGTAGCGTCCATTTAAAAGCTTGCCTGAAGTTGGGGAAGTTGAAGCGCTAGAGCTATCGCTATCTATGCATTCGTTCTCATCGACTGATAGATAGTCTTTGGCAACCCAGGCTGCCAAATTTTCGTCGAGGCCCTGAAGGGCGGCTCGGAACAGGTCTTGCCAGGCAATGGCGTCCTCGGGCAGGCCGTTAGCGGTGATCGGTTTAATGCGTTCGTCTAGAATGTCCAGGTTGCCCTGGCTGTCGAGAATTGCCAGGCGAATCGCCTCGGCGTATTGCTTTGCTGTGTGAGTCTGGATAGTTTTCATGTTCTGCTAAAGCCTTTCTAGGGATTCCCTGGCATCTGACAAGAGTGTTGTGGCTGTCTCAAAAGCAGTGCCGGTTAAATCAATGCCATCGACTAGCGCACTGCTGGCTTCAATCACACTTGAGCTGGCTGTCTCAACAGCGCTGTTGAGCTGATTCATCAGTTCCTCGAGCTTCTGGGTGGTGTCCTCAAGCTGCTCGAAGAGGTCGTCTTGAGCATTACTGACCTGTTCCATCAGTTCTTGCACTGACTCTTCAACGTCGTTGCCTACGGTGTCAACCTGTTCAGTGAACTGTTCTACGACTCCGTCTAAGTGCTCGGTCAAGGCTGTTGTACTAGTTGTAATCGTGGGAATGCCTTGTTCGGAAACATGGCTTTGTAGAGCTTCGGTTTGTTGCTCTAACTCAGAGTGAATCGCTTGCAATTCACTATTAACGTCATTGAGCTCTTGCTGGGTTTGAGTAACGGCCTCCTCTAGCTCTGCTCCGATTTCTTTCTCTGGCAGCGAGGTTAGCGCTTCCTCAGTTTCTTTCAGATTCCCCTCTAGTTCGGGGATTAGCTCGTTGAGCTTGTCGTCAAGGTTGGCGACGGCCTGCTTGGTTTCTGCCAGTTCTTGAGTCAGGTCTGTCTGCACGGAATCAATTTTCTGCTTGAGCTGGGCTATGACCTGGCTAAGGGACTCGGTTTCAGAAGTCAATTCACTCTTGCTGCTAGTGACCTGCTCCAGGAGCGACTGAGCCTGCTCATGGAGATCAGTCCAAGCTTCTTCAAGCTGTTGTCGGATTCTGGTGATTTCTGTTTTGGTGTCTTGCAGGCTGGTCTGGGTTTGTTCGGTTTCGTCCAGCAATGCCGATAGCTTGGAGGTTGTCTCTGAGGCGGTGGTTTGAAAATCAGCCATTGTTTTCTCCTAATACCCTAGGCCCACGGCAGGGCGAACTTATCGGCTACTTCTTGCGCACTCGCAATTCCCTGGCGTAGAGGCTCAATCAATTCTTTTAATTCATCGATTAGAGACTCTAATTGTTCACGTTCTGACGAGATGTTGCCCTCGGCGTCTGTCAGATCACCCTTGGTATCTCGAATGGTTTCTACGACCTGCTCAATCGCAGTCTCAACCGTATCTCTGATTGCTTCTACCTTTTGCTTGACTGTGGCTAGTAGGGTGTCGACTTCGTTCTTCACGGTATTGTCGTGGACATTCGTGAGCTGAGTTTCCAGCTCTTGCAGCTCCGCGAAGATCTCGACGACTTCTTGAACCTTGCTGTCTACTTCCTTGTGTGCATCCTCTAACTCGTCTGTGAGTTGTTTCACTTGTTCGCCAGCCGTGGTCTTGGCGGCTTCGACGCCTTGTTTCAACTCCTCAACTGCTTGAGTGGTCGCTTCGATGGTGTTATCTAGCTGGTCCTGGCTGGTTTGAATTTTTTCCTGGGCCTGATTTAGGGCAGCTAGAGCTGTCTCACCAGCTGTGCCAAGACTGGTTTGTCCCTCTTCTAGCTGGCTCTGAAGTTCAACGAGCTTGCCCTGAGCCTCTTGAATCTCAGTGCTTAGCTCCTCCTGTGCGGTTGTAATTTCGCCCTTGAAAGACTCAAATTCGCCTGCCAAGTTCGCAACTTCTTCGCTAAGCTCTGTCTTCTGATTTGACAGTTCTGTCTGCAAATCATCCATTGCTGTTTCCATTTGACTCATCAATTCTGTCACTTGTTCTTGCATATCGTCCAGACTGGCTTCTAGACCATCGGCTTCCTCTTGAACTGCGGAGGCTTCTTGGGCTAAAAGGCTGAGTTTCTCTGGAACCTCGGCTGCCATTTGTTCTAGTGAATTGGTTGTATCACTCATGATTCAAATACTCTCGGTAGAATGAACAAGGACAGTTGGTCAAGCGATCATTTCTTCGACTATCTGATTCGCAGCGACTAAGACATTGCCAGCAGTGAGAATCTCTTGGATAAGAGGGCTCAACTCAGTAGTGATGGGCAAGGCTGAGTTCATCACTATTTGAGCCTCATCTACCTCGCTTGCTAACTCTTCAGTCGCTTCTCCGGCGATTGCCTCAGCGGCGTCTTCTATCTCTATTTTCAGGGTATTGTCGCAGACCTCGACAAAGTCGGAGAGTGGTTCAGAGGTATCTTCCTGATATTGGTCGGCGAGTTCTTCAATGTCGTTACTGAAGGTGTTGAACAGTTCTTTCAGGTTGGTTTCACAGGTGTCTGCGCCAGTCTGAATCTCATTCGCTTGTTCTTGAAGTTGTTCACTCAGTTCGCTAAAGCTGGTTTCGATTTCTTCCCCGAGAGTCTCGCTAATTTCACTAACGAGTTCATCGAACTCTGTGTCTAACTCTGAGAAGGTTTCTACTGGTTGCTGAAACTCTGTGAGCGCCTGATCCAGGTTCTCAAACGCCTCTCGGGTATCCTGAATTGACTCGGTTAGGGAATCTTCTAGTTGACTGGCTACGCCTGCTACTTCGGCGAATGCTTGCTCAACTTGCGTTAGCTCTCCCTCAAATTCTGTAGTGCTATTTGTGATCTCCTCAAAACCAGTCTGAATTTCCCTAACTGACTGTGCAGCTTCTTCCAGCTCAGTGGTCGCTTCAGTGAGCGCTTTCTGAAGCTCATCGAGTTCATTGATGATTTCTGTCTCAGCACTCTCCAACTTGTCTTCAAAGCTCTGCAAGTTCTGCCCTAAGGTTTCCAGATGAGTTTCAATTTCAGAGCTTTGTTTCAGAGCTTCACTTTCGGCTTCTATCTCTGAACAAACTTCTCTAAATTGTGCGCCTGCTTGTTCGAGTACCGTTGAAAGTCGTTCTAGACTTTCATTGGTTTCTTCTACATTGTGCTGGAGTTCTGCTGTTTCTGCCATGACAACTTACACCTCAAGTTAGGGACGAATAGTACTCTCGTTTCTGGGGATTACGCGGCTTGGCTTGTAAGCTTGAAGCGAGCGTAGGCATGAAGGAAAACTGCAATCAATGCCTTACAGAAGACTTTGTAGCCGAGCAAATGCTTCACTAACACGCGTCATCGCGAGCGCTTCAGCTGGATAATTCCTTTGTGCAAAACTAGCTAAGATGATCTCTGAAGTGTCTGGCCTTCCACGAGGATCTAAACCCACTTCGTGCCATCTATACCCCTCTCTTGAGTTTGGGCGAACCGTACCACCTCTAGACTCTACATTGTTACTGAGTCCATCCATTAAACTTTCCCAGGACTTCCGTTGAATCCCCCAATCTTCTCCTAACTGTCCCATCAAATCATGTGGCTTGGTTGTGGATCTTGTGTAGAAGGTGATAGAGCCATCAGCGTTTCTCTCAAATCCAAACTCTCTGGAACCATTAATTGGATGTGAATCATCCAACCAGAGGTATTTGTCTTTGTTTGTGATAGTGGAGTATGTAAAGCTCGAAGAAGTTATATCGGTTAGCATTACAGAGCCGTTGGGCCCTAGTGGAAAACCGATGTCAACAATTTCACCTTTGTGTGGAGGTTCATTGGGTTCCCTGCGTTCAAACTTGTTCAAAGTATCAAACGTTGAATTGTTAGCTGTTCCATTCATGTCTCTCATCATCTCGCCGAGAAATGCTTCTGGGGTTACCCCTGGCGGCATTGTTTCAACAGTGACAGAGTATTCGTCATGATAGGTTCCACCGTCTGCGTCAGAGAGTCGTTGAAGTTCTGCGTTGGATTCCTTAAGTGCATCTCCAATTACTGAGTCTTCAGCCCAGGGTTCTGCATAGAGAGTTCCATGGGTTTCTGGTATTGCAGGACCAGTTTGCACATCAACGTCTGGCTGTTTGGGTGCCATGTTTTTAACCTAGCTGTATTTTGTGCTCACAACAGACTTTGCAGTCTCGCGAATGCTTCGCTTACGCGCGTCATCGCTAGAGACTGTGCACGTTCGCTAATGCGATCGCCAGCACTCATCCTGGCTTCGCCTGTCTCACCACCATTTCCAGTTAGACTATCCCAAATGTTTCCTGCTTGGTTTCTGAGGTTATCAACCATTGGAGTTTTTGGGAAAGGAACCGGTGGATAGGGGCCGGTTGGTGAAGGAATTGTTGGCAAATCGGGGACAAGCCCATCCAAAAAACCCTCTGCTTTATCTTTGGCTTGATCGACTAGAGCACCTGGCTCAACATCAAAGGCTATCGCTTGATGCAAGTTTGTAACATCCGAAACTAGAGCGACAGCACCAGCACCAGCAGCAACAAGACCAAAAGCCGCAGCAATTGGAAGGGCTACAGGTGCAGCAGGAGAGAATGAAGCAACGGTAGCAACGGCAGCAACTGTTCCCGAAACAGCAGCAACTCCTGTTGCGGTATGTTTAATTGGTACATACCATTGCATTCCATAATTTCCATAGCCATCGCCATCAGTATCTCTACCAAAGTAGGGTCCATCTGGCTTGCCCGGATTACTGGTTGGACCGAATTGAGCCCAAGCACTATCATTGCCGCCACGGCGTGTATCTACATTGATCAGTCTTTGTCCACTGTCATCAAATTTGATACCTTTGTCTTCCCAACAGACACCCACGTCTACGGTCGTTACAGGTGTGATAGGAATCTCTGTTCTGCAATCGTTGTCTAGTTCAGTATTCTGTGGATTGGGTGCCATATTTGAATCTCCTAATCCTTGGCTCCGATGCTTCTTTTACTTCAAGGGTTTGTGGCTTTAGCAAAGGGAATATTTAGGCAAGGTTTTCCTCTACTTCTTCTAAAATTGGCTTGAGTTCTTGGATGATGGAGTATACGTCTGCAACCTTGTCAATGACATCTCCAAATCGTTCATCAAGGGTTTCTGCTTGGTCTGTACTGGCTTCGGCTAAATTGGCCAAGGATTCATCTAGTTGTTCGGAGGTATTAGAAATTTCGTCCCCAACCTCCCTGAACTTCTGATTGACAGCCATGAGCGCATCACTGGCCGCAGTGGTTAAAGCAGTATCGAGTTCAGTGAGTTGGTTGCTGCTCTCTTCTGCTAGGTTGTCTAAGTCTTCTTTCAAGGCTTCTAGCTTTTCGCTCATCGCTTGGGAGAGTGAAGTGAAGGCTTCAGCCAGGTTGGTTTTACGTTCACCGAGGCTATTTGCGGTTGTCTCAATTGAGCTTCGCAGCGATTCAAGATCCTGGGTGACTCCATCTTCGAGGGTG
>JANNOU010000046.1:0-12480 GCA_031399305.1 Leptolyngbya sp. SOY_34_metabat_272 | reverse complement strand
CTGTTCCGACTTTGTGAAGTCGCTGACGCTTAGGGACAGGTGATTCATACTGCCAAGACTCATGGGCATCCTCCATCACATCGAGCATTCAGCTGCTGAGCGACCCTCTCGGCGGGACCCCGCAACCGGATTGGCGTTCCCGATATTAGTACATTCGTTCTGTCTTGTCGAGTTTCCGTCCAGTGCTCTAGTGCTCCAGTGCCTTGATTGCCCACTCAGCTATTGGGGCGGTGATTAGATTACAGGTAGGCTGGATCAGTCCTGAAACCGTCAAGTCCATGCAAAACACCACTGAGTTTTACTGCGCCTACTGCGGCGAAGCCAGCGTCGCCTTTGTTGACCTCTCCTCCGGTAAGACTCAGTCCTACATTGAGGATTGTCAGGTCTGCTGCCGCCCCAATGTCTTACAGGTGCAAGTGGACGAGGACAGCCTGGAGATCACGATTCACACGGAGCCCGAGAGCTGACTGGTCCAGGTCTTTCCTTGATGCTTGATGGACTAACAGGAAGGAAGATTGAAAGTGTGTCGGTCTACCGCCCAATTATGAGTTTTCCCCGTCGCCTGCTGCGCTGGCTGCCCCAACTGGATGTCCGCGTCTGGATTCTCTTTGGGGGACGGCTGCTATCGCAGATGGGCACCGGCTTCACACTGTTCTACGCGGCAATCTTTTTCTCCAGCCGAGTTGGTTTGTCCAACACTCAAGTCGGGATCGGCTTGGCAGCCATGGCGCTCTCGGGTATAGCCGGGCGCATCCTGGGCGGCTCAATGGCCGACTCGCCGCGTTGGGGACGACGGTCCACGCTGCTCTGGTCTACGGCCATCTCTACCTTAGGGGCTTTGTGTCTGGCTGGGGCCAACAACTTCGGCAGCTTTGTAGTGGCGAATCTAGTGACCGGGATTGGCCAAGGGCTGTTCTGGCCTGCCTCCGAAGCGGCGGTGGCCGACATCACCACCCGCGAACAGCGCAACGAAGCCTACGCGCTCACCCGCCTGGCCGACAACTTGGGCCTAGGCACCGGGGTCGCGCTGAGCGGTCTGGTGGTGGCGTTTGCTCAGCGCTGGGCTGGGGAGGAGGCGCAGTTGGACTGGGTTTACCGCAGCCTGTTCGCGGTCGATGCGGTCTCTTTCGCCGCCTT
Source organism: Leptolyngbya sp. SOY_34_metabat_272 (assembly GCA_031399305.1). Lineage (GTDB taxonomy): Bacteria > Cyanobacteriota > Cyanobacteriia > FACHB-261 > FACHB-261 > FACHB-261. The sequence goes on along the minus strand of JANNOU010000046.1, from coordinate 11,343 downwards.
TTTTGCGGTCCTCTACTGGGCCGTCACTGAAACACGCCAGGGCGCTGCGCAGAGTCCGGGCCGTCAGGGCTGGAGCCTGGCTTTCCACGACCGCAGCCTGCTGGTCTACGCTGTCGTGAACGTCCTGTTCACCACCTATCTGTCGCAGGTTAGCAGCAGTCTGCCGCTCTATTTCAGCAATTTTCTGCACTTTCCTCCCGAGCTAATCAGCGGGTTGTTCACCGCTCACATCGCCCTAGCGGCGCTGGCGCAGCTGCCCGTAGCCCGAGCGCTCAACCGCCTGAGCCGGACCCGAGCCCTTGGTCTGTCGCTGCTGCTGTGGGCCGTGGGGTTTGGGCTAGTCTGGCTAGCCTGGTGGTTGCCAGGGGCGGTGGTCGTCCTAGCCTTCCTGGCGCTGGCGGTGATGGCCTTGGGCATGGTCGTCTACAACCCCTCTGCCTCAGCCTTGGTGGTAGACCTCTCGCCCACGCAGCTGCGCGGCGTATATCTGTCGATCAATTCCCTGTGCTGGGCCGTGGGCTACGCCATTGGGCCAGCGCTGGGCGGAGCCACACTGGATCTGCCGCGCCCCTGGGCAAACCTGCTGTGGCCGGGGCTGGCACTGAGCACCCTCGCGGGGTTCGTGGGGCTAGGGGGTTTGAGCCGGATTTTGCCCGAGCCGATCAACCGCGGAGCCCGCCCCTAACAGCCGAATGGCTGAGATAGGCTGGAAGTCAGGTCCGACTCCTCCCTCCACGCTGTCTTGATCCTTCGCCAACCGCTCAGATGACGCAAGCTACGCCGCCGCGCCAGACGACGCCCAAGAAACGTCCGACCATGCTCTCCTTTTCCTGGCTGCTGTTCGGAGTGGCTGCCGCCTTGCTGGTCAACAGCTTAAGCAACTTCCAGCGCACCCAGGTTAAGTCGATTCCCTACAGCCAGTTCATCGCCGACGTGAAGGCGGATAAGGTCAGCAAAACCGAGATCAGCGGCGGCGTGATCCGGGGCACCTTCAAAAGTCTGCCTCGCGCTGGCGCACCAAAGTCAACGCCTGATTTCGTCACCATTCCTCTGGATGACCCGCGCCTGCCCGCTCTGCTGGATGAGCACGGGGTCGAATACCGCGTCCTGCCGCCTCAGGTCGATTGGCTGAGCCTGCTGCTCAACTGGTTGATGCCACCGCTGCTGTTGGTCGGCGGTTTCTGGCTGTTGTCCAATGCCCAGGGGCGCGGCACTGGCGTGATGAGCATTGGCAAGAGTAAAGCCCGCCTCTACGCGGCCGATGACGCCCAGCAAACCCGTTTCTCTGATGTGGCAGGCGTAGACGAGGCCAAGGCCGAACTCCAAGAAGTGGTGGACTTTCTCAAGTTCCCCGAGCGCTACAGCCAGCTGGGCGGCAAAGTGCCCAAGGGCGTGCTGTTGGTGGGGCCGCCCGGCACCGGCAAGACACTGCTGGCCAAGGCCGTGGCGGGCGAAGCGGGTGTGCCCTTTTTTGCGCTCTCGGGCTCGGACTTCGTGGAAATGTTTGTGGGCGTGGGCTCGGCGCGGGTGCGTGACCTGTTTGCCCAAGCGAAAAAGCAGGCCCCCTGCATCGTGTTCATCGACGAGCTAGACGCCCTGGGCCGCTCGCGGGGCGGCAGCCCTCTAGGCAGCAATGAGGAGCGCGAGCAGACCCTCAACCAACTGCTGGTGCAAATGGACGGCTTTGCCAGCAACAGCGGCATCATCCTGTTGGCCGCAACCAACCGCCCTGAGAGCCTGGACCCAGCTCTGCGTCGGGCTGGGCGCTTTGACCGCCAGGTGTTGGTGGACCGTCCTGATGTGGCTGGGCGCGAGGCCATCCTCAAAGTCCACGCCATGAGCGTCAAGCTAGCCTCGGACGTGGAGTTGGGGACAATTGCGGCCCGTACCCCCGGTTTTGCGGGAGCCGACCTCGCCAATCTGGTGAACGAGGCGACCTTGCTGGCCGGTCGCAACCAGCGCCCTAGCGTTACCATGCCCGACTTCGAGGAAGCGATTGAACGGGTGATTGCCGGACTGGAGCGCAAGAGCCGGGTACTCAACCCCAAGGAAAAGCTGGTCGTCACCCACCACGAGGTCGGCCACGCGATTGTGGGGGCGCTGATGCCCGGAGCCGACCCAGTGACCAAGATTTCGATCATTCCGCGCGGTGCGGCGGCCCTGGGCTACACCCTGCAGCTACCCACCGAAGATCGCTTCCTGATGGAGCGCGAAGAACTCTTGGGGCGAATAACAACCTTGTTGGGCGGACGCGCGGCAGAGGAAGTGATCTTTGGGCGGGTCACCTCGGGGGCCAGCAATGATATCGAGCGGGCCACCCAGACAGCGGTGATGATGGTGACTCAGTTCGGCATGAGCGAGCTGGGGCCAATCAACTACGAGCAGGATCACAGCAACTTTCTGGAGGCCGGGCAGCATCGCCGGGTGGTGAGCGAAAAAACCTCCCAGTCCATCGACCAAGAGGTCAGCCGCCTGATCGAGTCCTGTCATCAGAAAGCAGTGGCGATCCTACGCGAGAACCAGGCGCTGCTGGTGGAGATGGCTGAACACCTGATCCAGCGGGAGGTGTTAGATGGTCCCGACCTGTTGGGCTATCTCAAGCGGGCGGTGCCGCTACCGACCCCGGGGCACAACAGCGTAGCCGGATAATCCTTAACCTTCTCTACAGAAACTGGAAAGACACGCTAATCTATAGATATTGCCAGCTCTCTGTCTCTCCGTCCGTTTCACCAGGCAGACCTTGACGCAGCAGTTTTTCCCTTTACCGTCCGGTGTGCAGGACTTCTCGCTCTCCAAGCCCGGAGAGGGCACACCTGGACTGAAGCTTTTGCTGTTTATCGACCCACGCCCCAGCGCCCAAGAGCTGATTCAACAGGCCCGCACCCGGCTTGAGCAACTAGGCAGCGGCTTGGCGATGGAGCTTGAGGTAGTAGATGTCTCAGAAAAGCCCTACTTGGTCGAGCACTTCAAGGTCGTAGTCACCCCGGCGCTGGTCAAAATCCAGCCAGACCCCCGCCAGACTCTCGCGGGCAGCAACCTGGTGAGTTTGATTGAGCATTGGTGGCCCCACTGGCTGCGCGATTGGGTCGAGCGGGAGCGTGCCCCTAGCTGCAACCTCGAAGCAGATTCAATCAACGCTTCAGCGCAGATGTTGTGCTTGTCGGATGAATTGTTCGAGCTGCAGCGCGAGCAAGAGGAGTTACGGCAGCAGTTGCACTTCAAAGACCGCATCCTGGCGATGCTGGCCCACGATTTGCGCAGTCCTCTGACCGTGGCGTCCATCGCCCTGGAAACGCTCGAGCTCAATGGCGACCGTTTGAGCCCAGAACAGATGGCGCAGATGCTACGCTATGCCCGCACCCAGGTCAAGACCATGGACCGCATGATCACCGATATTCTGCAGGCGGGCCAGGGCAGCAGCACCGAGTTCACGATTGATGCCCATCAGTTTGACATCGTCAATCTGTGTGCCCAGACCTTGCAAGATATGCGGGACCGGTTTGCTGGCAAACAGCAGAGCGTGGAGTGCGATCTGCCGTCGGGTTTGCCGTTGGTCTACGCGGATGAGCAGCGCATTCGGCAGGTCCTGGTCAACCTATTGGACAATGCCAGCAAGTACACCCCGGTCGGCGGCGTGATCCAGCTGCGGGCGCTGCATCGCACTAGCCAGAAGATCGAGGTCAGCGTCTGCGACAATGGCCCCGGCATTCCGGCCGAGAATCGCGACAGGATTTTCGAAGACCAGTTTCGGCTCAAGCGCGATGAAGCTCAAGAGGGCTATGGCATTGGCCTTTCTCTGTGCCGACGCATTATCCGCGCCCACTACGGTCAAATCGGCGTAGAGTCTACGCCGGGGGGCGGCAGTTGTTTTCACTTCACCTTACCGGTGTTTACCCACAAGCGCAGCGACAGCGCTGCTTAAGCTCACAAGGAGACCAGGCGACGCTGCAAGCGGCTGAGCGTATTTTCTAAAACCGACAGGCTGACATCGGCGCAGGAGTTGCCTTTGTATTCGAAGGGATTATCCAGATCGCGAATCAGCAGTTGCAGATAGACGAAAGCAGTAAAGAGGAAGCCAGCCAGGGCTAGGGTCTTGCTGAAATTCTCGTTGGCAATTAACAGCAACGATAGCGCCGCCCCAGCGGTAAACAGGTCCAGAATTGCGTAGGCTGAGGCAACAAAGTGAGTCTCTCGAATCACCTGAATGCGCACTACGAGGGCGCGGAGTTTTCCCTGTTCGCCTTGCACCCGGCTGAGCAGAGGGCCATTGCTAAACGGCTCCAGTGCTGCCAGATCGCTATTGAAGTCCGCAATGGTTTCTAGGATCGGATCAGGGCTGCCCTCTTTGAGTAGCCAATCGTAAATTTGCTGCAGGACTTGAACCAAGGTTTGCAACAAGGGTTTGGGATCGTACTCGGGGTGGCTTTTGCTGGCGAGCAGGCTGCAGTCATAAATGGACTCCACTGTGGCACAAATCTGGCCGGGCAGGCCCTCACTTTCTCGATAGTCTCCAAGTGTGCCGCTGAGGATAAAGGCGGTGATAAATGTGGCGGCAGCAAACAGCGAACTGGTCAGCGTATCAAACGACCAAATCTCCCAGCCGAGGCGGTGAATCGTCCACTTGGCCGCACAAAATAGGATGGTAAACGGTAAGGTAATAACCAGAATTCGCCATTTGAGCCAGTTGAATTTCCCCGGCATGGGTGGAGCGGTTGGAGAAGGTGGCCGCATTAGAATAGCCTAATCTAAGCACTTCAAAGGGGACTTGCTGTGGATCTAGCTGCGTCCGCCCCTCTCAAAGCCCGACTGAGGTCTCAAGCCACCGAGTTGGGTTGCGCGGGCGACTGACGGGGGCGCGGATGAGGCGCTGGTCGAGGCGCTGCTGGAGGTCTGTCAGCTGCTCGAAGACGGCCATCAAGGCACTGCGCCGCTGGTGGCGATTGAGCGGGAGGTTCACCTTGACTCGAATGTCTACCATTTGTCAGTCAGGCGGCTCAGGACCAGCGTTCCTGCCGGGAAGTTTCAAATTTTGATCAGTTGCGACTTGGCCTCCGGCCTGGTTTCCTAGAGCCGGTGCCCAGCCTCAGGTCGCTCACTACAGCCGAACACTCGACCCTTGGACCGCTGGGCTCGACGGGTCGAGCTTTTTGCTCGGGCGCTGGCGCAAAATACTCGGCTCATGCAGTCAAACACTCGACCGGCGAGGCTCCGGACTCAACCACTTCAGCTCTGAGCCCGAGGAACCGAGCAAAAAGCTCGACGGGTTGAGCTTTGAGCTTGGGCACTGGAGCTAAGCGCTTCACGGGTCAAGTTCTGAGCTGGAACAACCAGGCTGGCAGATAGGAGAGGGGACAAATTATCGACCAATGGTGTAAACGATCGGGGAGCGTCTGGAAGGAACTTGTAGATTAAGGGTACGATTGCTTTCCTGTCTCAAAAAGCGCTCTAACTCGCCCGAAGGACAGATTCACTCTACAGGCCATTCATCCTATTCTGGTTCCATAGGAAGGGTGGAATATCATGCTTTTGACAGATGAAGCTAATATTTCGGCTGGACATATGGTGCTCTCCCCAATGGCAATCAGGCTGATTCAAGACCTGCGCTGCTGAGTCGGGCATCTTTCTAGCTCCGGTGGAGATGAAGCATTTCTAGCGAGTGAACGGATCAAGCGGAGCAGACCTATGACGCCTGACAGGAAGCGAGCAAAACCATCGTTATTGGGACTAGGAAGAGTCACCTTCAGGGGGATTCGACTGCTCCCCTATGGCGTAGCGCCTCTCTCCGTTGCCCTGGCCCTAGGGAGCACCCTGTCGCTTGGCTCATTGATGCGTCCAACCCCGACTCAACTGTTCTTTGTCGCCGTGATGGTAAGTGCCTGGTATGGCGGCTTGGGTCCAGGATTGCTGGCGACTGCCTTGTCAACGCTAGCAGTCAACTACTTTTTCATTGAGCCGCACTTTTCTCTGAACGTTACAAATCTGGGGACTATCGTACAACTGGCTGTATTCACGATGGCGGCGCTGCTAATCAGTGGATTGAATGAGTCACGGCGCACGTCTCTACGACAGGCTAAGGCAAGTTTGCAGACCTTACACGAAAGCGAGACGCGGTTTAGCCGTTTAGCAGAAACGAATATTCTTGGGATCATTGTGGCGGATATGAACGGCTCTATCCTGGAAGCCAATGATGCCTTTTTGCAAATGGTTGGCTATACGCGAGAAGAGCTACAGTCTGGTCGAGTCCGGTGGCGCGATATGACGCCACCCGAATCTCAGCAGGTCAGTGAGCGAGCGATTCAAGAGCTCAGAATGAGCGGGGTCTGTACCCCATTTGAGCAGGACTATATTCGCAAAGATGACTCTCGCATTCCGATTCTGTTTGGCGCTGCTATGACAGGAGAGCATACGGCAATCGGCTTCGTGCTTGATTTGAGTGAGCAGCAAGCTGCGCTACGCGAACGTAAGCAAGCCGATGCAGCTCTGCGAGAAAGCGAAGCCCGATTTCGCCATATGACAGATACAGCTCCCACCATGGTTTGGATGTCGGGTACAGATAAGCTCTGTAACTACTTCAACAAATTCTGGCTCGACTTTACTGGGCGGACAATAGAGCAAGAGCTTGGCAATGGTTGGGCAGAGGGAGTCCATTGCGACGATTTCCAGCTTTGTCTAAAAACATACGTGAATGCGTTTGATGCCCATCAAGATTTCGCAATGGAGTATCGCCTTAAACGCTTTGACGGAGAGTATCGTTGGATTTTTGACATCGGAGTGCCACGATTTACACCAGAGGGAAACTTTCTCGGTTATATCGGCTCTTGTATTGACATTACCGCTCGCATACAAGCTGAAGAGGCAGTGCGGCAAAGTGAGCAGAAGTATCGTCACATTGTCGAAACTGCCAGCGAGGGTATTTGGATCATTGACGCAGAGACTCAAACCACCTACGTCAATCAACAAATAGCGCAAATGCTCGGCTATGTGCCGGAGGAGATGCTGGGTCATTCTCCCTTTGAGTTTATCTACGAAGCGGATTGGACAGAGGCAGAGCAGAAGCTGGAGCAACGGCGGCAGGGAATAGGTGGGCAGTCTGAATTTTGTCTGCGGCGGAGAGATGGCACGCCGGTGTGGGTTCTTTCCAGCAGCAGCCCCATGATGAATGAAAACGGTGAATTTCTCGGTGTCTTGTCAATGATAACCGACATCACCAATCGCAAGCGGGCAGATGAACGGCTGCATCTGCTGTATGAAACGACCCGCGATCTACTCGGCACCGAACATCCCATGCAGTTGATGAGCAACTTGTTCAGCAAGCTTTCAAATCAGCTAGAGTTGCATGAATACTACAATTATATGGTTGAGGAGAAAGACAACCAATCGATGCTGCATCTGAGAAATTATGGGGGGATTTCCGATGAAGTAGCTCAGTCGATCGAATGGATTGAATTCGGTCAATATCTCTGTGGACTAGTGGCTCAAGAGCGTCGTCAAATTGTCCTTGATCGGGCGCAAATCGTCACGCATCCCAACGCGCAGCTTATCTGCTCAACAGGCATCACCGCTTACGCAGGACAACCGTTGATTGTGAAGGGGCGCTTACTGGGAACGCTCTCGCTTGCCAGCCGCACCCGCACCTGCTTTACCTCAGAAGAACTTGACCTGCTGCAATCCACCTGTGAGCAGATGGCGATCGCCCTTGAGCGGGTAAACTTAACCACTTCAATCCAGCAACAAGCGGAGCAATTGCAACAAGCCAACCGGATTAAAGATGAGTTCTTGGCAGTATTATCGCATGAGTTGCGATCGCCCCTCAACCCCATTCTCGGTTGGTCAAAGCTACTCCAAACGCGTAAACTCGACGAAACCAAAACCGCTCAAGCCCTGAGCGTGATCGAACGCAATGCCAAGTTGCAGTCTGAACTGATTGAAGACCTACTGGATGTCTCCCGAATTCTGCAAGGCAAACTCAGCCTGAATGTTTCCCCAGTCGATCTCGTGACCACCGTTCAGGCGTCAATAGAAACGGTGCGACTGGCGGCGGAAGCCAAGTCTATCCAAATACAGGCAAGGCTTGACCCAAACCTAGGGCAAGTTTTGGGTGATCCAAACCGATTGCAGCAAGTGACCTGGAATCTCCTCTCCAACGCCGTCAAATTCACCGACGTAGGCGGAGAGGTCAACGTGCGATTGGAGCGCCTTGACTTTCAAACCCAAATTAGCGTCAGTGATACCGGTAGGGGTATCCACCCCGATTTTCTACCCAATGTGTTTGACTACTTCCGCCAAGCGGATAGTGCTACAACTCGAAAGTTTGGGGGGCTAGGGTTAGGATTAGCAATCGTCCGTCACTTAGTCGAACTACATGGCGGCACCGTCCAGGCAGAGAGTCCAGGCGAAGGACAGGGGGCAACTTTTACGGTGAAACTGCCGCTGATGCCGAATCCACACCAGACAAACGCGGACAGTAAACCGTCTGAACTATCTCTCAACTTGCAAGGCATTAAGGTTCTGGTGGTCGATGATGATACCGATACACGGGAGCTTATGGTGTTTCTGTTAGAGCAGGCTGAGGCAAGCGTCATTTCAGCAAACTCGGCAGGTGAAGCATTTGCAGCGTTAATGCAATCCAAACCAGATATTCTCCTCAGCGACATCGGAATGCCCGATATGGATGGCTATATGCTGATGCGGCAAGTCAGGGCTTTGTCACCTGAGCAGGGCGGGCAAATTCCGGCGATCGCCTTGACTGCCTATGCGGGAGACTTCAACCAGCAACGAGCTCTGCAAGCTGGATTTCAACGGCATATCGCCAAACCGCTTGAACCCAATAAGTTAATCAAAACTATTGCAACACTGATTGGAAAAGTTTCAGATTGTTAACGTCCTCACGTTAGCTCGGCAGAAGTGAGCCCTTTGAAGAAATTCAAGCGTTTACGGCTATATTCATCGCCAACAGTCTGCAACACGTCAGCCGCCACGCTAGCCATAATCGGTCCACCGCAATCAGGTCGCTTGTCAGAGAGGGCATAGCTAATTCTGAGCTCGCTCGCTTCAGCTAAAAGCTCAGCCCTTCAACCTCTGGGCTCGATGGGTCGAGTTGTAAACTCGGGCGCTGGCGCAAAATATTCGGCTCATGCAGCCCAAAGCTCGACCGGCGAGGCTCCGCGCTCGACCACTTCAGCTCTGAACCTGAGCAACCGAGCCAAAAGCTGGACGGGTCGAGTTCTGAGCCCCGGCACTGGCGTAAAAAGCTTCGCGGGTCAAGTTCTGAGCGGGGACACCGAGGTTGGCAGCTGGGAAGGCGGAGCAAAACGCTGGCTGAGTAACGTGTAGGACTCAGCCTATCAGTACTCACAGATCTCCCTCTACTCTGCAATTTCTGCGCTTAGACCACCAGGCTGGGAAGTTGGGCCAGATGTTTCTGAATCGCTGAGAGCACCGGCCCACGCTCAACCGGTTTGCCTAGAAAATCAGACGCCCCCGCGATTTTGGCCCGCACCCGCTCCACGATGCCGTCATTGCCGGTGAGGATCACCACAGGCGTGTTGCGAAAAATAGACGTTTTGCGCAGCATTGAGCAGATCTCGTAGCCACTGGTTGTGGGCATCACCAAATCCAAAAAAATCAGGTCAGGCCGATGGGCAAACAAGAGGGCAACCGCGCGCAGGGGATCCTGAATCGCCATAAAGCGATAGCCTGCCTGGGTGATGATGGTTTCCAGCTCCTGACAGATGGCTGGGCTGTCGTCCAGGCAAGCCACCAGAGGCGCGGAGGGCGGCGCTTCAGGCACGACCCTGACGGGAAGCACAGGTGCCAGGCGCAGAGACGGCGGCGGCAAGTCCGGTAGTTCGACCAGCTCGACGAGCCCACTCTGAAGATAGGGAAACAGCGCCCGAGCAACCTGCGCGACTTCTTGCTGTGTACGCAGCGCCAGATCGCGAAGCGTCCTCTGTCCATCTACCAAGTTGGCTAGCGCCTGATAAGCCGCAGGCGACAACTGTTGTTGCAAGCCTTTTGGCTGTCGAAGCACTGGGGCCAAATTGGGAGAGTGATCGCTCAGACCTGAGCTCTGCCAAAGCTTCCAGGCTTGCTGAAACTCTTTAAAAGGCTCAGTCATCTCCAGCAACGCAAGCTGAACTTTGAGCTGATCTAGCCGCTCGATCTGACAGATGGGTCCGCCAACTTGCAAGATGTCGAATAGGACCTCAGCTGCCAGGTTCTGGATCATCGCCTTCGCTTGCGACATCCGAATCTGCTTGCTCTTAATGAGCAGGCAAAGAAGTTGGTAGTCCCAAGGCTCGGCCTCGGTGATCTCAACGCTCACGGCTTCAAGGTTCACCTGCGGGCAGTAACGCCTCAGATTGCGATACCAGCGCCGGGCCGAGTGAGGGCCACCGGTCGCATACACGAGCCGCCCCAGGTGGAAGTAAAAACTCCAGCGCTGAGCCGCCTCAGCCGTAATCACATTGAGGCGACCACTAAACCGGATGCGATTGACCACGGTAAACTGGCTGGCAAGCTTTCGAATCCCTCGATAATCAGGGGCCATGGCACCTCGCGACATTGAGAAGTTTCAGGAGGAGAAGACGCACCGCCCCGAACGCCCAAAGTCCGTGATTAAAGTCCTTTTCCCCTTTTCCAAGCTTGACCACAGCGCCCGGACAGACAACCAATAGACAACAAACGGAATCGGCCAACTGTCGTGAGCCAAAGTGGCTAACTGAAGTTGAACGGCGGGTCTCCTCACTTAACGTCTGGAAGTCTGCCTCAAAGCCCACAGGGGACACAGCGATCATGGGTGTGAAGGCTGAAGCACTCCAGACTTGCTGGGTCAGCGGGTCCTAGGCTCGGTGTCGCGACCCCCCTGCCTGGCCTCACCACGCAAAACTGCGCTTCCCAAGCTCCGAGCCCGCAGCATCGAGTTCCCAGCCCGGCAGGTCGAGCCATCCGCTCCAGACTCCCAGTCCTGCACTCGCGCTCCCGAGCGCCAAGCCGCGAAAGTCGAGAAAATAGCTCGAACTTCCCAGCCTTCAGCGCGCCCAGCCGAGTTCCAGACTGGCGGCTTCGAGTGCTCAACCCAATGCTGCGAGTTCCAGGCTCGGTAGGCCGAGTGGCCAGCGGCCAGCGAGTTGCCACCACAGCCAGCCGACCCAGTGGGCAACAGATTCGGGAGCCTGGCCGTTATGGCGACGGATGGATCAATCCCGTTTTTCAGCGCATCATCCGTGCCCTGGATAACGGCCCTGGCTTCTTTCTCCAACCCCGCCAGGGCCATTCTCTTGACCGGTTGATCGGGATCGTCCGTCCGGTTGGTAAAGGGGGCATAGCGCAATGTGCCGTCCG
>JANNOU010000036.1:0-3757 GCA_031399305.1 Leptolyngbya sp. SOY_34_metabat_272 | reverse complement strand
CCCTCCAGTGATCGCGGTCAACGCCAACGACCGCCGCTCGGTAGCCCGCAGTTTGCTGTTGTTGTGCCAACAGATGAACCCTGATGAGACCGCCCATCAGCAATTTTCAGGCCAGCTCCCTTCGGCTCACCAGAGCTATCTATCAGCGCCTTTACACTGAACCCCACAGAGGTCTTGTGATGACTATGACCTGCCCATCCTTAGCTCAAGGCTCAGAATCCTGCCTTCAGGCGTCGAACGAACCCGATCCTATAGCCCAGACTCGATCCATCGCCTTGACTCAGCTGATTGAGCAAGCCTGCGTGACCGGTCACTTGACCCAAGACGATGCAACTTGGTTGCAGGACTGGTGCTCTGGATGGGTCTTTCCAGTTCCTGAAGCAGACTCCCTAAAGCCAATCCAAGTGCTGGAAGTGCAAGTCCAAGCCCTCCAGCGCTTCTTAGAGGAACTGCAATCAAAACGGCAAGCCCTGCTCCAAGAGCCGCAGAAATTGGGGGCAATGTCAAACTCAGAAGTCGCCGCCGCCCAACGGGATCACTTCATCAACCTCTGGCTCAAACTCCCCCAACTAGAAGGCATCCAGAGCGTGCTGAATGCCTTGCTCCAGCAAAGCTTGGCAGATCTCGCGAAGCTGCGTAAGCAACCGTAATGCCGTCTCACCTCGAACAGGCGACCTATACCTACTAGGAGCAGGGGCGCACGGCCTTGCGCAGGGGGTCTGGGGGAGGCGCTTCGTCCCCCAGTGGGGGGTTTGGGGGGCAAGCGCCCCCCAATTCCGGGTTCCCCCAACCCTCACAAACTGCCACCTTACCGATTTCTGCCAAGATAACTGGGCAGGTACCTCAAGATTTCAGTCTCCATCGGATCGGTCTGGCGATAGTAACGCTGCTCCAGCCAAGCCAACGCTTCTAGTTCCGAGCCAAACGTTGTCCAGACCTGCGTAGCCGGATTGCAAACCAACCAGCAGAGCTTGCCGTAACGGTCGCGTCCCTGCTTAACCTGCGGCTCAAAACTTTCAGCCATTGAATAAGTCAGAGTCTCCCAGAAGCTGTCGAGCGTGACAACCCTAATTAAAGCGCGATAAGCTCTTTGCAAGAGCGAAGCCTTAACAGGTTGCTTAGCCATTGCCGCCGAAGCAACCTGTTGCTCACTGCTGCAATCTAGTATTTCAGAACTGTAATTCATAACTCGTCCTCTAGGGCTTATTTCGCATCTGAAATCAGTCTAGACAGACCGCCCACCGCTTGACAGTTTGAAAACGTCCTAAAAAGTCTGACACCTGCCAACAACCCACTCAAAGCCGCAGTCCCTGGAGAAGTCTGAAAAAGTCTGGAAAGGTGATACAGAAAACCCCTCTCACCCCCTAGAACCCAGGGATTAAGAGGAGTTGCAATCGAGACCCTAGATCAAGAAGCGGACGTACCACCCTGCTCTGGCAACATGCATCGGTCGCTATCGCAGCCTGCCGGACCTTCAGCAGTTGCATAACCGAGGTCATAGCGCATCAGAGCGGCTAGGAAGTCATCGGTCTTGCGCCGGGCGCTCACCCCTGCCTGCAAGCGCCTAAAAGTCGCCTGGTCAATTTTCTCGAAGGGCAGCCGTGGAAAGGGAGCATCGAAGCGGGCCAACAGCGCAGCGCTCATATACCCCTCATCATTGGCAATTGCTTGATAGATACGCCGAGCCAGAGCGTCGATTTCCTCCTCGCGCAGCTCCAGAGTCGCACTGGTATTGTGCGCCGTATAGAACTTCTGCACCTGAAGGTAGAAGTCGAGTTGGGCCAGCGCCGAGAATTTCTCGATCTCAATTTCGTCCGCGCCCGCCAAATTGGCCCAAGCAACCTCCACCGGAATCTCAACCAACCATTCCTGACAACGCGCGTCAAAGGGGTCATTCAGGAGATTGCCCTGATCATCCTTATCGGACTGAGACGGCACCACACTGTAACCATAATCAAGGCAGGCCAAAGCCACCGGGTCATTCTTGGCGAAAGTGATCCGGCGAATGTAGCGCTGCGCCTTGGGCGGATGCCAGCCCGGCGAAGCCCCAGTCAGCAGCGATTTAGTACCCGCCGGTTGCACCGTTGTGCAGCGATTGGGACGTCGCAAACCCTGGCGATCACAATAGTCCCAAACCACGCGATGCACGATAGCTTTCCAGCGGCTCAGATATTCCTGTTCTCGCCGCTTAAACTGCAAACCAGCCTCCGTTTCCGGTCGGCCCGCCTGCCACCAGTGCAGCCACTCCACACCAAAGGCAGTGACAAAGAAATCGAATAGCCCAGTGAAGGAAACCCCCACAATTGGATCGAATTGCCGCGACTGCTGATAGCGCTGCTCCATAAACTGGTGATTGAGCAACGCCGCAACCGATAGCGCCCCCGCCGCAAATGCCGCTTCCTGCTCCTCCAGGTTTTGCGGGTCAATTCGGTTGAGGTGAATTTCGGCCAAATTGCAATGGAACTGCGAGCCAATGATCTCGCCGCAAGGATTCAGACCATACCGCTCCAAGCGGTGGCTGATCTCCGCAGTTGACATTTGAGAATAGCGCTTTTGTAACCAGGCTTGGGCTTGATCCCGTTCATAAGCCTTCAGGAATTCGGCCTTGAGTTCGGGCGTAGCGAGCAGGTCAGCATTGGCACGCGCGACCGCTTCCCCCGCCCACTGAATCGCCCCTTCACCCGAATAAAATTGCTTGCGAACCGAGTCAAGGCATTCTTGCTCGGTAGGTTTGTGATGAAACACACGCGTGTGGTTCGCCATGCGCAGCGCATCCCGCGCTGGATCGATGCGCCAATTCCCGTCCGGGGTTTGCACCCACAGATTATCTTTGACAGTGGCAGCTAGGGTGTCATGGCTGTCGAATTGGCGAATTCCTGCGCTGCGTCGAATGTTCCCCGCCACAATCGTTCTGGCCGCTTCATCAATCAGCAAGCAGCATTCGACCGAGTTTAGTGGACGGCCAACCGCGCGATTGAGAATTGCTGCACAACGCTCGTAAAGCTCGGGCAATTTAATCGGATTGGCAACGCCGCCAAAGCCCTTGAGCTGTTCCCCCGCCGGGCGAACGTGACTCAGATCGACCACCACCTGTACGACCGGTTGGCTGTGGGGAGCCTGCACGCTGAACTGCGCATCGCCAGACAACTCCAGCAGGCTTTGATAGGACGAGACCCAACCCTGACGGCTGTCGCCCACCTGAATCCGCACCCGATTGCCCTCGACTTGAACTGCAGTGTGCTCTTGCCGCAAGGGCATGGGGGTAGAGCCGATTTCGCCCTCGACTTTGACCACCAGTCGGTTGCGCACGCCGGGCAGTTGCTCAATGTACTTGGGCTCCAAGACCGCGCCTGTGCCGCAGCCCATCATCGCCAGGGCCATCATCAGCCCAAAGGCTCGCCAGTCGGTCACATTGGTGCTGGTGCAGTTGTAAGCGCCAGAGAAATTCTCGAGTTGCTTGGACCAGTCAGTACCGCCAACCCAGAGCCAGCGGCCAGAGGCCAGTGCCTTGAGTTGCCGCTGCATCTGGTCTATAAGCGCCACCTCTTCAGGCGTGAGCTGCCCCAACTTCTGGAGCCCCTGCACCGTGCGGTCACACACCTCGTCCCAGGTTTCGCGGCGGCTCAGGGCCAAGTCATCCAACTGGCCAGCCTGCGGGACCCGACGGCTGTAGGTTCTGAAAAATACAGGATTGGCCGTTGGCGCAGTCTCGGCAAACTGACCGCCCTGACGGACCCGCTCAAGGTTTTGGACCATG
>JANNOU010000024.1:0-9717 GCA_031399305.1 Leptolyngbya sp. SOY_34_metabat_272 | reverse complement strand
GAGCAGGTTGGGGACCAGGTTTTGCAGCTCATTGTCCACGGGAGTGTCGTCGGAGTCGGGCAGCTCTGCCGAAGAGGGCAGGCAGTGCAGCGGGTTGTAAGAGTGTGCCATGACCGCTCTCGCTTTTCTGACCGTCGCTTCTGCTTCCATTGTGCTGAACACCTGGTGAACGAATTGATATTCTTTGTGGTGCAGAGACTGGCTGGCAACCCCGCGCTTGACCCTTGGCGAGACAATTGGCGATTGGTTAGCGTGTCCTCTGTCGGCAGCCATTCACGTCTGATTGCGAGGTCGTGTGAAAGGGGGAAGCAAGTACCAACCGCTCCTGGAGTATCTGCGTCGCAGCAACCAGCCCGAGGTGATGCTGAGTTTTGCGGAGGTTGAGGTGCTCTTGGGCGACCGGCTGCCCGATTCGGCGCGAAGTCAGCGGGGCTGGTGGAGTAACCGCAGCCAGGGAGCCTTGCAGGCCACCGCCTGGATGGACGCTGGCTACCTGGTCTCAGCCGTAGATCTGACCCGGCAGCAAGTCACTTTTCGCAAACCTTTGGTTGAGTACAAGGTGCGGCCAGTCGGTGAGCCTGTGCTCTGGAACCACGACCTGGTCAGGGCACTTCGTCTGCACCTGAATTTTACTCAGGCCCAACTGGCAACCGAGCTGGGTGTGCGCCAACAAACGATCAGCGAGTGGGAACAGGGAGTCTACGCGCCCAGCCGAGCCATGTCGAAATATCTCAGCCTGGTTGCCGAGCGAGCCAGCTTTCGCTACCGAACAGAGGGCTGAGGCTTGGCTGTCTCCCCGCAAAAAATCATTGACTCTTTGACACGCTACCGTGTAAAATGTCAGAAGTTTGCTGATCCTCCCCACTGGTACTTTGCCCATGTCAGGAAATGCCTCGATCAATTTTCCCAATCTCCCCTTTGGCAGACCGACGCTGAGGATCTTAGTGATCGGCCCCACCCGAGCCGTACAAGACTTTATCCGCACTCAATATCGCTTGGGGTTTGCCGAGGTGAATGAGTGGAGCCGCTCACAGCCCACCTCCGACCCGGATGAAGTTGTCAGCATTTTGACCCGGCCTGTTCCGCCTAGGAGCGAATGAGCCCAGTTCCGGCTGGGAGGCTCGTAGAGGCTAGAAGGGTGCACCGTTCACTTTGCACCCTCAGATTTGCCTTTCGCAGAAGGCTCGGGCCTCGAGGGGTTAAGGCAGCAGAAATTAGAGTGGCCAGGCTGGGTAGGCTCGGCTGGCTAAATCGGGGTAAAGCTTGGCGCTCCAGACTTCACCTCTCTCCAGCGTTTTCAGCTTCTCCTGGACAGCCTCGGTTAGCAGGCCGGAGACAGTTGTGTGATGGGAATCAGCATATCGCTGCAGAGCCTCGAGCAGGTCAGCGTTAATGACCAGAGGATAGACTGTTTCGTTCATAGGAGGCAGATCTGAGGAATTCTCCGAGAGTCTCACGAATTTAGACCCTGAAGCAAGGGTTTTCTCCCCCTCGGTGGCTCAGCCTAGCCAAGTTGCTCATAAACATCCTAACTCGCAGCTGCAAACGAATCGAATAGAGCGTTTAGCCGAGTCTCAAGGTCTGCTGACGTGCCGGTTTTAATGCGTTCTGTATGCTCGTTGAGCATGGCCTGGTCTGAGTTGTAGAACACGCCCAGATAAGTTTCGGGCGCGAATGCGTAGCGCAATGCGTCTGGTAGATTGTGCGAGTCGTGGGCCTCAGGCAGCGGCTGGATCTCGTTACGGTAGTACTCGTAGGTATTGAATTTGTTAAACGTAGGACAGGGGCTGAAGACCTCAATGAACGCAAAGCCTTTGTGAGCCATCGCCTGCGCGATTAACTCGGCCAGTTGTTTATTTTGGCTGGAAAACCCTCGGGCCACGAAGGTTGCGCCGCAGACCAGAGCCAGGGCAATGGGATTCACGGGTTGTTCGCTGCTGCCGTGGGGGGCGGTCTTGGTGGACATCGACCAAGAGCTGGTGGGCGACGCCTGGCCCTTAGTCAGTCCGTAGATCGAGTTGTTCAGGATGATGTAAGTAATGTCGAGGTTGCGGCGACAAGCATTCACGAAGTGTCCCGCGCCGATGGCTAGGCCATCGCCATCACCGCCTAGCACGATCACATCCAAGTCTGGTCGGGCCAGTTTGATGCCGGTGGCCGCAGGCAGCGCCCGCCCATGCAGAGCGTGGAAGCCATAAGCATCAATGAAGAAGGGCAGGCGCCCCGAACAGCCGATGCCCGACACCGCAACCAGGTTGTCTGGATCTAGCTCGAGCTGAGCGAACGCTGCATAGACACTTTTGAGCACACCAAAATCACCGCAGCCTGGACACCAAGTCGGCTTCACCTGGCTCTTGTACTGGTCGCAGGTGCTGGGTCGAAGGGGAGTTGTAGTCATTGCTTGAAATCACCTAAAAATTACTCAAATCACTGAACAGTCGCGCCAAGCGTGGAATTAGGAGCAGCGGCTGACTGATAGAGTTGGCTGGCAGTGCGCCTGAATCGTCTCCAAAATCTGCTGCACGCTGAAGGGAACACCGCCATAGGCTCGCAGCTTGTCCACTTCACGGTAGGTGTAGGCCTGGATCAGCTGCGCAAACTGACCCTGGAAGTTGCCCTCCACAGCAATTGCCCAACGCACGCCACGCAGGTAATCTTGAACGGCTTCGGTAGGGAAGGGATTGAGAGTTCGCAGCACCATGGCCGAAACCGAATGCCCCCGAGCCTGAGCAAGTTTGACCGCCTCCTGCACCGGTCCCCAGGCCGTGCCCCAGGTGAGCAGCCCAACGTCTGCGCGCTCAGGATTGCCTAAAATCTCTGGCGCTGGCAGAGCGGCGCGGATCTGCTCCAGCTTGCGGAAGCGTTTCTCCGTTTGGGCTTCGTGGTTCTCGGGCGTGTAGCAGGGCGAATCGGAAGGTGTGTGCTCCAAGCCGCTGGCCACATAGTGAGCACCCGCCTGACCTGGAATTGCCATCGGGGACACGCCGGAGCGCGTGAGTGCGTAGCGGAGGTAGGGCTTTTCAGAACCGGTAGCGTAGCTCAGACGAGCAGCGGGCGTTACCTGGCTGAGATCGGGGCGGATGACGCTTTCCGTGCGGTGCGAGAGCGTGATGTCGGCAAGCAAAATCACGGGCAGCTGATAGGCTTCGGCCAGTTGAAAGGCGCGCACTGTTTGCCAGAAACAGTCTTCGACATCGGTGGGCGCAATCACCACACGCGCGGCGTCCCCGTGGCTACCGTGCAGGGCGAGGTTGAGGTCGGACTGCTCCATTTTGGTAGGCATGCCGGTGCTGGGACCAGCCCGCATCGAGTCCACTACGACCAGCGGGATCTCCGCGCCCCAGGCGTAGCCTAAGGTCTCGCCCATCAGCGAAAGACCGGGGCCGGAGGTGGCGGTCATCGCCGGGACGCCTGCGTAAGAAGCTCCCACCGCCATCATCACGGCGCTGATTTCATCTTCTACCTGCTGACAGACCCCGCCGACTTTGGGCAGCTCCGCCGCCAGGAATTCCATGATGTCGGTGGCTGGGGTGATCGGATAGCCGAAGTAGGCGCGACAGCCCGCCGCGATTGCTCCCAGGGCGATCATCTGGTTGCCGGAGAGGACCAGGCGGCTGGGCTGCGCCTTGGGACTCGCGAGGCGCAGGATCTGAGTGGGTAGATCGCCGCCGAATCGGAGACCCGCTCGCAGCGCGGCCTGGTTTTTGCCGATAATTACCTCGCCTTTGCGTTTAAATTGTTTTTCGATTGCCTGCTCTAAAAATGCATTAACCCCAGGAAAAAATTGGGCCAAAACGCCCAAAGCGACCACGTTTTTTGCTAGAGGGAAGTTGACTTCTTCTTTCGCGATCTGGCTAAAAGGTACGCCCACGGCCTGGATCTCAAAATTGCTGGGCACTGTCACTGCCTCTGAGTCATAGACCACCAGTCCACTGGGAGCTAGGTCTTCTACATTGTGGTCAAAACCATGTTGGTTGTAAGCCAACAGCAGGTCCAGGCGATCCCCTTGAGTGCTCAGACGCTCAGAAGCAACGCGCATCTGGAATAGAGCCGGTCCTCCTTTAATCTCTGCGGGGAAAGTTCGATAGGTGAACAGCCAGTAGCCGAGCTTCGCCAGCGCTCGTGAAAATGTCTCGCTAGAGCTGATTACACCTTCGCCAGACTCTCCAGCGATACGCAGAATAAAGGATGTTTTGGTCATACGAATCTAACCCACTTCAGGCAATTGCGGCAGGGTTTTGAGGCGAGGTTCCGTGAGGGCTTATCGCCTCAGCTAATCCTGCTGAATTCCAGTATGGCCTGTGGGCTCCTGCAACTTGTGAGACCTTTTTACTTTTCTTTGGAATCTCGAGAGAATCTTTGTGAAGAAGATAAACAGGTTTGAAGCAAGATACACTGAGCGGGGCGCTCAGCAACGCCACAGCTGGCCCGGCGAAGTCGGTCCGGACCGACCTCGTCGCTTGGTTTGCCGATCTAGCGACCCCCAATTGTGAAGTTTGTCTGAGGGGTGTTACCCCTCGACCCTCTTATGGCATACTATGGTAATAGATGCACCCTGATTTGGCGGAGAGCTACTTGCTGGCTCTCCGTTTTTTATGGGAGCTTTTCGGGAGCCTGCTCGTGCGCTGCGTTTCAGGGGCTCGGCTACACTGGAGCGGCTGCGGAGGTGCTCTCGAAAAACGGCTGGGCCTGATGGGGGCTGCTGCGGCAACTCCCCTCACGCTGGTCAGGGCTAGGACTGACCATCCTGGCTTCCGTGGCCTGTTGCGTGAGCTATTCAGAAAGTTGCCGAGAATGTCAGGTGGGTTCTATGGCCTTCCCAGTTATCTACTCCGATGTGTTCCTCCAGCATGACCCTGGCCTGCTGCATCCTGAGAAGCCCGGTCGGCTCACGGCCTCGGTGCAGGCGCTGCAGACGGCTCCCTTTGCTGCGCAGCTAGTCTGGCAGACGCCGACCCCCTTGCTCACCCGCGAGGTGCTGCCTTGGGTGCTGCGAGTTCATCACGAGGGCTATGTTCGAGCCGTCAACCGTTTGGCGGAGGCGGGGGGAGGTCGGATCGACTCGGATACCCCGATCTCTGCCCAAAGTTATGAGGTCGCGTTGTTGGCCGTGAGCGCCTGGCTGGATGGCGTGGAGCAGGTGCTGGGTTCGGGCGAACCCGCGTTGGTGCTGGCCCGTCCGCCGGGTCACCATGCACTGCCGCAGACGGGCATGGGCTTTTGTGTATTTGCCAATGCGGCGATTGCGGCGCTCTATGCCTTGAGTCAGCCTGGTGTGCAGCGAGTCGCCATCCTCGACTGGGATGTGCATCACGGCAATGGCACGCAGGAGATTGTCTGGAACCAGCCGCAAATCGCCTACATCTCCACCCATCAAGCGCCGCTCTACCCCGGCACCGGTCGGGCCGATGAGCGTGGGGCGCATGGCAATGTCTTGAACCTGCCCATGAACAGCGGCAGTACCTTAAGTGATTATCAACCGGTGTTTGAGCAAACCATTCTGCCGTTCCTGCGTGAGTTTGCCCCCGACCTACTGATCGTCAGCGCAGGCTTTGATGCCAACCACGACGATCCGCTCGCCAGTATCTCTCTGCGCCCTAAGGACTATGGCCTGTTTACCGACCTCTGCCTGGGGCTGACGCGCAAGATCCTGTTCGGCTTGGAGGGTGGCTATGATTTCAACTCACTCGGGCAATCGGTAGTAGCGGTGGTAGAGCGCTGTTTAGGGACCGCCTAAGGCTAGTTGCCGCTCCCCTTGCGGCCTAAGGGAAAGAAAATGAGGATATCGTTCCAGATGCCCTGATCGGTCACCAATGCCTCTAATTCCGCCTCATACTCGGCTTTGACTCGCCGGAGTTGCTCGGCTGTCAATTGTGCGAGTGGATTCTTGACTTGACCGGGGGTGGGATTCTTGGAGCTGCCATACCATAAACGTTTGGCCTGCTCCAAGGAGAGGTAGCTGCCGAATTGCTCGGTGGAGATCTTGATGTCCTCAAACCCTGCTTGCTGGAGTAGGTCATGACACTTCTGCGCCGTGCCCGTGATTTCGTTGAAGGTCAAGGTCACTCCGTACCGCTTGACCACCTTTTTCATGACCACGCCTCCAATAAAAGCGGTGTCTGCAAATCCATGAAAGCCGAGCCGCCCCCCAGGTTTAAGCAACCGATGCCAAAGGCGCAAACTGGCCGGAATATTCACCATCCAAATCAGCGCTGAGGAACACAGAATCGTATCAAAACTGTTGTCTGGAAAGTTCAGAGCCTCTGCATCTACTAGCTGAAGCTCAATATTGTCCAGACCGGCTGCGGCAATCTTTCGCTTGGCCTGACGGAGCATTCCTTTGGCAATATCGACCCCCACGACTTGGCCTCTAGGTCCCACGAGCTGAGCGACTTCGATTGCCACTAACCCTGTGCCGGTTGCGATATCCAAAATTTTCTGACCGCTGCGGATTTGGGCGTGCTCAACCAGGCGATGGGCAATTCTGGGGTGCCAATCGCCTTGATCGTAGTCGTAGCTTCTTTGGCTGTACAGAGCAGCTATTTGTTGCTTATACTCGTTCAGCTCAACTGGGTTGCTCATCGGGTTTAGACTTTAGCTGATTTGCCCCTGCTTCGGTCAGCGAACACTGGATGCTTAGGGAAGCCACTCCCATAGCCTCGCAGCTCTGGGCTCATCTGTGAAGCAAGAAGCTTGACGTCCAGAGCTTCGGTCTCGATGGGTCCAGTCTTGAGCTCGGACAGCGGTGCAGAAGGCTCGATCAATACACAAAAAAACTCGGCGGGCATGGCTCGCCGCTTGGATGCGCAAGCCACAAGCCCGGCAGGTCCCGCCCAAGGCACCATCGGTCGAGCCCTGAACTCCAGCGATTTGGCAGCTTTCTTGCTTCTCAGACCTTCTCTCGGGATCAAAGGAGCGCATTACCTGGATTGTTTGCAAACCGTCCGGATGGTATCACGTAGCCAGCAATTCGCCTCATCTTGATCGCTTAAGGTGCTCCACAGCATAGAAACCATCCACGGTTTCGTTTTGACTGGCAGCTCAAAGAGTGCTAGACGACAGATCTTTGCCAAATGTAAAGCGATTCGGTGAGGAACTGCTGCGACTAAATCGCTGGCTGCGATAGCAAAGGGCAAAACCAGCATGTGCGGCGTGGTCAGTGCAATACGACGCTCTAGGTTCTGATCGAATAATAGTTTGTCTATTTCACCGATGCTATCTCGGCGAAGTGTTGTCAGTGCGTGAGGAAGTTTGGCAAACGTTTTCAGATCTATGGTTCCCTGTCTCAACGCTGGATGATCTTGACGCACAACTCCTACAAATCGCTCTTCAAATAAGGGTTCGCACAGCGTTTGTCGAGGTAGATTAGGGAACACGCCTAACGCAACATTGATTGCCCCCTGTTCCAACAAGTCTCCAACGCTATCTTTTTCAAATCCAATCATGCGGAAATCGATAGCAGGTGCCGCTTGGCAACTGAACTCTAGCAGAGATGGCACCAGGACCAAACTGGTGTAGTCTGAACTGCCAATCGCAAAACCCCGGTCGCTGGAGCTTGGATTAAATGTCTGACTTGAGGCAACAGTTTGGCGAATCTGTTGCAGCGCTGACAAAATATTGGGAGCCACTGCCTGTGCTTTGAGTGTGGGTTGCATCTGCCGCCCCAGTCGTACAAACAGTTCATCTTCAAACAAGGCACGCAAGCGGCTGAGTGCAGCACTCATTGCAGGTTGTCCAATATTCAGTTGCTCGGCTGCTGCGGTCACGCTTCGCTGCTCAAACAGTGCTTCAAAGGCCACCAACAAGTTGAGGTCAACAGTCGCCAGATTCATCAATTTCATTGATGCCAACTATTCAAGACATCGACTTGCTCAATAGTTTAGCGGCTGTTACTGTGATTTCAGCATGAATTTGGATTAAGGATTTACCCGTGAGTGCGCCAAAAAGAATTGCGGTCGTGACAGGTAGTAGCAAAGGGTTAGGGTATGCGATCGCCCGTCAACTGGCCCAGAAGCTGGGGATTCAGGTTGTCCTGACGAGCCGCAATGAACAAGAGGGTCTGGCCGCTCAACAACGCTTAGCAACCGAAGAGATATCAGTGGATTATCACCTACTTGATGTCACTGACGACCTCAGCGTGCAGCAATTTACGGCATGGTTGCAGCAAACCTACGGCAGAGTCGATATCCTGGTCAACAATGCTGGAGTGAACCCAACCCTGCAAGCAGAGGAAGCCAGTCTGCTGACAGTTCGACTGGAGACCATGCTTTCAACATTTACGACTAATGTGCTAGCAGTCGCTCGGATCATACAAGCACTGCTGCCACTCATGAAAGCCCAGAATTACGGTCGCATCGTAAACGTTTCCACTGAGATGGCTTCTCTAAGCACCATAAACAGCAGCCTCTATCCGCTGGCTCCCTCTTACCGGCTCTCCAAAATTGGCCTCAATGGGTTGACAGCTATTTTGGCGAAAGAACTTCAGGGAACCAATATTCTAGTGAATGCTTACTCTCCAGGTTGGCTGCAAACTGATATGGGAGGCTCCAATGCCCCGTTCACGGCAGATGAAGGGGCCGAAACTGGCGTGTACTTGGCAACGTTACCGGAGGGTGGGGCGCAGGGCAAGTTCTTTGCTGAAATGCGGAAGTTTGACGGAGCGATCATGCTGCCCTGGTGACGGGTCTCGAAATGGGAGCGAAACAACCTTACTCAGGAAAAAATTAAGATGCTGACGCCTACAGAAGCAAAAAATTTGGCGGTCGCTCGTATCTTTATTGAGCGATTTTTGGGTGCAGGAGATATGACTGTGGCGACGGAGGTGCTCGACGAAAATGTCCAGGCGTTCACTGGGCTAAAGCCGGATGGTCCGATCAGGGGTCGCGAAGAATATAAGCAGGTGTTCAGCAGTTTTTATGAGGCATTTCCACCCCTTCAGGGTCTGGGGATGATCATCGAAGATATCTTTGCCGCAGATGATCGCGTTGTGGTTCGCTTTCGCTCAGTTCAAAAACATGCGAAAGATTTTTTTGGTGTTGCAGCAACTAACCGTGATATCACCCTCATTGAAACTCACGTGATGCGGCTACGCGATGGAAAAATTGTGGAAAATGTGGTGAGTGCTACCAACTTAGAGTTTGAGATGTTGATGGCTCCTGTACTGATCCCGTTGATCCTAAAATAGGGGTTGGTAGCTTCCAGTGAGACCATAAGAACTCTACAACCTCCAGCAGGATTGCTACACCCTTGAGGTGAAGGTCTACAAATTTCTGCCTAGCGGCCATGGATTGCCACTAGATGGCAGCAGGATCCCGCTGAACAGCTGACAGTTTGAGCCGGATGGCTACAAAGCTCAGAGAACCTGCTGCGTCTCTGCCTCGACCTCCACAGCACTAGAGAGAGTCGGGGTCAATGTTCAGCTCTCTCAACTTGGCCGTCAGTCGCTCGGCGCGTTGGTATTCTGCTTCAGCGCGCTGCCGCTCTTGCTCAGCTCGCTCCTCGGGGGTCAGCAGCCGATTCCCTTGCTGGTCATACCAGTACAGCCACTCTCGCCGCCATCCTCCGTAAGTGCCCTCCGCTCGCCCTAGACCCAGACCCACCTCCGGCAGCCACACTCGCTCATCACCCGGCAGCTGCATGTACTCCCCGGCCTCCAGTCGATACACCTCCAGCACCTGCCGCTTGCGCCGACTCTTGGCCGCAGCCGGGGCATAGATC
>JANNOU010000017.1:0-6806 GCA_031399305.1 Leptolyngbya sp. SOY_34_metabat_272 | reverse complement strand
CTTTCCTCCCCCCTAACGGGTTATCTGGGGCGCATCAAAGGAAACGACTGGCAGAACGACCGTTTCTATTTCCTGCGCGACCTACCCGAGTAGGAAACGCAAGCCCCAGCAGGCCAGTCAAACGAGAGGTTTTCGAAGCCTACAGACCCTTCCTGGTATCAGGAAGAGCGGGGGAACAGCAGGGCTGTTTCAGCCTCCAAGCGTGAATAGACAAACTTCACCAGTGAGCCTCCAAACACCCCTGTCGCACTCTGAACCAAGTGGCCTGACCAAGCAAAGCTACTGACCCCTTGCGCAGGGGGGCCTGGGGGAGGCGCTTCGTCCCCCAGTGGGGGGTTTGGGGGGCAAACGCCCCCCATTCCGGGTTCTCTTTCTGGCACCCCCAACTTCCACTCCTGTGTAGAGGGGCCTGGCAGAGTCTGTCCCCAAATCACCGATGGAGTTGCAAGTGTCTCTGGAGAGCTTCCGAGAGTCTTCGAAGAGTTCATAAGTGTCTTCGAAGAGTTCACAAGTGTCTTCGGAGACTCTTTGGGTATCTCCGGAGAGTCCGTGAGTGTCTCTGGAGAGCTTCCAAGACTCTCCAGAGAGTCTTTAGGAGTCTTCGAAGAGTTCACGAGAGTCTTCAGAGAGTCTTTGCGAGTCTCCGGAGAGTTCGCGAGAGTCTTCAGAGAGTCTTTGGGAGTCTCCGGAGAGTCTTTAGGAGTCTTCGGAGAAGTCCCAAGAGTCTTCGGAGAGTTCGCGAGAGTCTCTGGAGAAGTCCCAAGAGTCTTCGGAGAGTTCCTGAGAGTCTTCGGAAAGCCCCTAGGAAGAATGGAGCTGACTCACAGAGAACCCGGCATGGGTGAGAAAACCCGACCTAGGGGACGTTTGCCCCACCCTCAACAGATGCTCATGTCTTCCCGCCTAGAACGAAACAGCCCTGTGGGGAACGAACAGGCAGATCGCAACCGGCCCAAGAGAGCTAAATCACGCTGCCTTGGCAGCAGTCAGCACTAATTGAACTCGCTTCGGCTTCGCTTGGGCGAGTTTCTCCGCGTAGGCCTCGATCCCTGCAATCCATCCTGCCCAAGAAAACAAGCTGAAATGTTCATCGGGCAATTCTTCGCCTTGCAGTCCGAAGGTGTAACCGAGCTTGTAGGGGTCTTGGATCTTAATCATGGGAGACAACATCAGTGGGGAACGTGTGATGAACGTAACATCGGACCTTAGCTGAATATTAAGTGACTGTTACAATCTCAGGCCTCTACATCAAGATAGAGGCCTAGCCCGCTCATTTGATCACTCGTAGGGGTGATTGATGTCTCATGCCCCAGCGCTGCTGGATTTGTCAATCCTCCCCTGGTCAAAGATTTCAGCACCGGCTGCTCCCACCTCGGACGGCATAGCGATATATAGCGATATACTGATCTCCGAGAAGGGGAGTAGCTGCCGGTCCCAGAAAACTCCGGCCCACTTGGATCAACATGCTGGCCTCACGGCCTGGTCCAGGTGACGAATCGAGCATAGGCTCGACTTCGCAAGCGAGACCTTCACTGAGTTCACACCCGTTACGGTGAACTCGGTGGAGTCCTTGAGGCGAAGCCGGTTCTCGTGCGGGGTCTGCGATCCTGGGAGAACCGAATGTTTGAAGGCTTTTCCGCTGCGCTGCTGCTGATCCTGGTCTCAGAACTGGGAGATAAGTCTTTCCTGCTAGCCATGCTGCTGGCCATGCGCTACCCCCGCCCGATTGTGTTTACCGGGGTGATGCTAGCGCTGGCCATTCAAACCGTGATCGCTGTGCTGGCAGGGCACTTCCTAGAACTGCTACCCAAGGTCGTGGTTCACTGGGCCGTCGTGTGGATGTTCCTAGGCTTCGGTGGCCTGCTGCTGTGGCAGGCCGCGCGGATGCCAGAGAATACCACCGCCCAGCTCGAAGCTGAAGATCTGCAAGAAGTGCAAAACCTGGAGCGGCGCTTACCCAAACTTGGTTGGCTAGCCCCCCTGCTGGAGTCCTTCGTCTTAATCTTCCTAGCCGAGTGGGGCGACCGCACCCAGATTGCCACCGTCGCTCTGAGTCTGCGCTACGCGCCAGTCGTCGTCGCTGGAGGCGCGATTCTGGGGCACGGCCTATGCTCGCTGCTCGCCGTGCTGGGTGGCAAATGGATTGCAGGACGTATCTCAGAACGCCTGCTCCTGGGGGTGGGCGGCGGCCTGTTCTTCCTGTTCGCCCTGCTGGCAATGTTCGAGTCGTGAGTCCAATTTAGGGCGCTTTATCTAATCCCAAAGCGACAGGCTGAGCGTAAACGCGGGAATGGTGAGGATAGCTCACAGGGGGAATCGTCCAAGTGCTCACTCAGTCTTGCGAGATCGGCAAATTGTTGAACTCAGATGATGTGACCTGGCTGCGGAAGCGGTGCTCTGGTTAGATGCTGCCTGTGCTTCAGGAAGACGATTTAGAGAATGCTCGATTGCTGTGGTTTTATGGTCAAGCCATCCAGCAATCCAAACGCTTCGGAAAAGCCCCAAGACAAGCACTCTTGTCAAGCAAAAACGCTTCAGTGAAATCTGGTTAAAATTGCCCCAATCAGAGAAAATTCAGAGGCTTTTGGAGCGATACCTTCAGCAGAGTTGATTGGCGCTTGATGCGGTTCGTCGGCGTCAGGACTTGCCCCGCCAGACGCAGCACTTCGGCACGATCGGGTGAGCGAAAGGCCTGCCCATCGGCCTTGCGCCACAAGCGCAACCGGCTGAACAGCTTGTATGATGAGGCATCTTTCCAGTGTTGAACGAATTTGGCAGGCGAGTGGTGAGCCAAACTCAGATTCTGGTCATTGACGATGACCCGGTTCTGCGGCTGATGCTAGCTGACTATTTGACACAGCAGGGCTATCAGGTCTGTGTGGCGGTGGATGGGGTGCAGGGACTGGCCCAGGCCCAGACCCATCAGCCGGAGTTGATCATCTGCGACTGGATGATGCCGGGCCTAGATGGCTTGGAGGTCTGCCGCCGCGTCAAAGCCGACTCGAGCCTGCGGCGGACCTTTTTTATCCTGCTTACAGTGCGCGGCAGCAGCCGAGATCTAGTCCTGGGGCTGGATACTGGCGCGGATGAATTCCTGCCCAAGCCAGTTGACCTGCGCGAGCTGCAGGCGCGAGTCAATGCAGGCTTACGGCTGCATCAGCTAGCCACGCAGGCTAGCCTGGAGCCTAGCTACCAATATCAGGTGGGCGGCAGCCTCAGACCAGATGCGCCCAGCTACGTGGTGCGCCAATCGGATGCGGAACTCTACCGGTCCCTGCTGGCTGGGGAATTTTGCTACGTGTTCAACTCCCGGCAAATGGGCAAGTCTAGCCTGCGTGTGCGCGTGCGTTATCTTTTGGAGCAGGCGGGGATGCGCTGCGCCTCTCTGGATTTGACCCGCATCGGCAGCGAAACCATCACGCCCCAGCAGTGGTACAAAGGCTTGATGGTCGAACTGCTCAGCAGCTTCAATTTAAGCCGCAATGTGGACTTCCGAACTTGGTGGCGTGAGCGGGAAGATCTGTCCCTGTTGCAGCGCCTGAGTCAGTTCATTGAAGACATTTTGTTGACCCAATTAGATCAGGAGCGTCTGTTCATTTTCGTCGATGAAATTGACAGTGTGCTGAGCCTCAATTTCCCGACCAATGATTTTTTTGCCCTGATTCGCGACTGCTACAACCAACGGGCCGAGAACCCAGCTTACAACCGTCTCAGTTGGGGTCTATTCGGCGTAGCGACGCCCTCCGACCTGATGCGCGACCGCAGGCGCACCCCCTTTAACATCGGCAAGGCAATTGAGTTGCACGGCTTTCAAGTGCACGAAGCGCAGCCGTTGGCCGCCGGATTGGCTGGCTATGTTCCCGAGCCGCAGCTGGTGCTCCAGGCGATTCTGAGCTGGACTGGGGGACAGCCCTTTCTAACCCAAAAGCTGTGCAACCTGGCGCAGCAATCGCTTCAGGCGTCGGTGGAGTCGGGCCAACCCAGACCAACTGCTGGGACAGAGACAGCCTGGGTCGAGCAACTGGTACAAACGCACCTGATCGCCAACTGGGAACGGCAAGATGAGCCAGAGCATCTGCGCACGATTCGCGACCGCCTTCTGCACAACGAGCACCGCGCCGGGCAACTGCTGGGACCCTACCAACGGCTGCTCCAGGGGGGATTAGTGCCGGTAGATGGCAGCGCTGAACAAACTGAACTGCTGCTCTGCGGTTTGGTGGAGAAGCAGCAGGGCTGGCTGCGCGTGAAAAATCCGATTTATCAAGCCGTGTTCAACCTGGCGTGGGTAGCGCAACAATTGGGAAAGCTGCGCCCCTACGTTCAGGTCTTCAACGCCTGGGAGGCTTCGGGTCAACCGGATCCCGCCTGCTTACTGCGAGGACAGGCGTTGTGCGATGCCCTCCGCTGGTCCCAGTCACAAAGCTTGAGTGAGCGAGACCACCAATTCCTGGCAGCCAGTCAAGAACTGGACCGACAAGAAATGCAGCGGGCGCTGGAAACAGTCAGACTCCAAACCGATCAAGCCCGCCAGGCGGAAGCGCAAAACCGGCGGTCTCAAGAGCAAAAAGTTGCCAGGTTAAAAAAGCTGTTGCTGGTTACAGTCACGACTAGTTTGTTCCTGGCCTGTGGCTTGGGTGCCATGGTTTACCTGGGACTGCGCTAGGTTACCTGCGGCTAGTCCTGGCTGTCGCAACCACCCGCTGCAAGCTCTCGACCAGCCGCTACTCTAGATGTGACTTTACCGCTTGGACTTGCGATGGGCAGTACTGGATTCGAACCAGTGACATCCTGCTGTAAGGCGGTAGCTCGTAGCTCAAAAGGCTTGGTATACAAGAATTCTAGATACGGAATAATTTTCTGAACTAAATTTGATCTAACAAAAAATCAGGATTTTTTGGCCTGATAAGCTGTGGGAATGATGTTCGTGAGGAAATATCTATAGATTTTGGGTCTTTGATAGATATTGCTAGGCATTAACTTTTCTTGACGTTGTAGGCTTTCAACCACCAAAGCGCCTCAGCCAGGGGACTCTATGATGATGGGGAAATGTGGAAGCCTGTGATTGATGATTCAACGTCCCGTACAGATCCTCAGTGGCCAGGGGCAAGTCGTCAGCGGGCTGATTTGCACCATGCAGCAGCGCCACCAGGATGACTTTCAAACCACCTGGCAAGGCATTCTGGATGTGACAGGTCAACCTGATGCTAGATGGATATGTGCAGCCGTCCTCCCACCTGGTCTATGTAGAAGCCCTGGCCTCTGCCCCCTGGAATCGGAGCAGTCTAGAGCAGCCGCCTTTTTTCCAGGGCGTGGGACGATCGCTCTTGTTGTTTGCCCGCCAACGTAGCCTGGAACTGGGATACGGAGGCCGAGTCGGACTCCATGCGCTGCCCGAATCGGAAGCGTTTTACCGCCGTCTTCAAATGCCGGACTATGGGGCTGACCCAGAAAAAGAGGGCTTGGTATACTTCGAGTACGGCGCGATGCGGCAATGAACGGTTCAATAACCCAAATTCTTCCTATGGATGAGCGCAGACTAGCAGAACAATTCGCACAGACCGGCAACCTGATGGATCTATGCGCTAGCGAAGACTGGCTCACGGAATCGGCCCAAGTGGAAGCGGATTGTGGTGGCCGCGTTGAGGCTGGTTTGGCCTTGCGAGAGTATGCCGCTCGATTGGGCGCACCTACGATAGAGCAGCTTCAGACGGTCAAGCTGCAATCTACTCTGTTCTCAGCACTTCGTACCTGGATGGAATCGTGGCAGCTGGGCCTGAGCTTTGAGCCCACCTACACAGAAGCGCGTCGGCTCATTCGCTACCGTCTCAAGCACCTCAGCCCAGAACAACAGGCCTGGGCCAAGAGGCTACTCACTGATCCAGAGCAAAATCTGGCTTCTGACCAACAATCGGTGCGCTCCCAGGCGATCGCGATGCTGAGTGACCTGTTGACCACGGAAGACTGGCAAACCCTAGCCAATACGGCTGCCCAAGGAATGGCTGTTGGGGTTCTGGAAATTCGCCAGCTTGATGTTGTCAGCGCAAAAGCCAGCTAAGCCAACAGGCTCGGCTGGCCGAACTCAATGTCACTTATTTCTTCGCTCTACATCCGCCCATCGCTAAACTTGCGATCGCCAAAGACGTTCAGAGAAATCAATTTTCATACAGCATGTTGTTCTCCTGCGTTGCTTCATGCGCCAAGGTTTATAGGGCCGAGCGGTCAGGATGGCCACCTGATAGTGCTCAGCGAACTCCTGATAGCTCCGGTTAATGCCCGCTTCATAGTGGCAGGGAGTAGCGCTCTCCCGCCTATCTAGCTGTCGTCATCCGCCACGTTCAGTGTCGTCTAATACCCGCGTGAACCGCCCGTAACCACTGCAACTTTGCCTACAAGCGTTGTCGTCATGATGTACTCCTTGATGTATGAAATTTTTGATTCAAGCTTGTTCTTCGATCAGTTTGCCGACGGCAGCTGCAATCATCGTTTGCCCCTTGACTGTTTGAAGGTGGCTGCCACCTTCAAAAACAATGTGACCAGAATTGAAGCCGCGCATCATCTCGCTGTAATTGTTAACGGCTTCAGGTGAAAAGCCGAAGCTGGAAAATGTTGCCTGCCACTCGCTTTCGGGGACAGCGACGGCCTGCACGTCGCGTCCAAGAGCGGCGGCAAATGCGACAGCAACATCGTTCGGGGAATAATCTGCTGCACCGTGCAGTTCGATGATGCGCTTGCCCGTCCAATCTTCGGTCATCGCTTGGGCAGCGGCACGTCCGATGTCGGCGGCGCAAACCATTGGAATCTTGCGC
>JANNOU010000152.1:0-21400 GCA_031399305.1 Leptolyngbya sp. SOY_34_metabat_272 | reverse complement strand
AAATCTGGCTGGTTCCCCTCTGCAATCCCCTGGCGGTCAATCAGCGCACGCACCACCTAGCAACAGGCCGATTTAACCCCTACGACGGCAAAGACTGGAACCGCATCTTCTGGGACAACTACGAACAGTACTTTGATTTGGAAGCGTTTGCTCGCTCGCAGCTCGGCCTCAGTGTAGAAGCCATTCAGCATCATTACCAGCAGCTCTTGCGCAGCAGTTTTCAAGCGTTTGCACGCCAAGCTATGACCCAGAGCGCTAGCAGACGCTTCGCTTGCCTGCTGCAATCGCTGTGCCTGGATGCCGACTACCTGATCGACCTCCACAGCAGCGCCAACCAGGGGCTCGACTATCTCTACTGTTTTCGTCGCCGACAGGCTGCCGCCCATCACTTTCTGCTGGACTACGCTCTGCTGTTCGACCAATACGATGGCGGCGCTTTCGACGAAGCTTTCCTGAAACCCTGGCTGGCCTTAGAAGACCGACTGGGCGAATTGAGCCAGCAGGCCATCCAATTCGAGATCGAAGCCTGGACCCTAGAACTCGGCTCGGCGCTGCAGATGAGCCCGAGTTCGGTAGCCAAAGGCGTAAGGGGCATCCAGAGCTACTTGGCCCACAAGGGCGTGCTGAACATCCCAGCTCCAACCCCACGGTCGACAATGCGCTTTGTACCCCTCAGCCAGATCCAGCTTTACTACGCGCCTCACGGTGGCATCGTTCAAGCCAGGCTTGAGCTGGGAGCGGCAGTCCAAGCCGGACAACGCCTCTACCAACTGCTGAGCTTCAGCAAGCACAACCCGTCGCCGCTGTTGAGCGACATCTACGCCGAGAACTCCGGCCTAGTCTTCGATGTCTCGATCAACCACTCAGTTAATGAGGGCGAGCTGGTCCTGAAAGTGCTGCCAGACGCCAGCCCTCGTGCCGATTAAACTCCCCGGGTAGGATTCGAACCTACGACCAATCGATTAACAGTCGACCGCTCTACCACTGAGCTACCGAGGATCGGTGCCGGTTTGGCTTATCAAGGATATCACTGTGCGCCCCCCTCGGGTCAACCCTGACCCGAAGGCAGGGGCAACTGGCGTAGGGCTACTTCTCCAGCCGCACCGCGTACCACTGCAAGAACTCGCCAGGGCCGACATCCAGTTCGCACACCGTGTCCAGAAGCCGTTGGGCCTGGGCCTCGACGGTGGGCAGAGCGCCGACCTCGCGCGGCAGTTCGGCTGGCGGGATTTGGCTCAGGGCACGACACAGTTTAGCCAGCATCTCCTCGGCGCTCAGGAACTGCTCGGCCTGGTTGGTCTCCAGCACCACATAGTGGTTCTCGTTGTGCATCAAAGAGTCAGCCATCTTGAGTCTCCTGAGGCTTGGGGGCGTTACGGCGCAGATGATTGGCAGATGATTGATCGACTATTTCGCTTCGCTAGGGCTCACGCGTTTGCGCAGAGAGTCGGCACGGCGGCGGGCGGTTTCATTGTTGGGCTCCAACTTGAGGGCCTGGTCGTAGATCTCTAGCGCCTGCACGACCAGCTTCTTACGCTCGTAGGCGTGCCCCAGGTTGTTGAGAGCGGTGACGTAGTTGGGGGAGCGCTCCAGCGCTTCCTTGTAATGGCGGATCGCCAAGTCGTATTGATCCTGGCTGAAATAGGCAAAACCCAGGGCGTTGTAGATCGGTGCGTAGTCTTCTGGGCTCAGCCCGTCGGCCTCGACCTTCAGCGCCTTCTGTAACAGGCTGGTTGACTGAGTGTAGAGTTTCTTGTCGAGATAGACCGCCGCCAGTTCGAAGTACTCCTGAGGCGTTCCCTTTTCCTTGATCAGCTTCGGCTGCAGCCGCGAGATGGTGCCCTCGACGCGACGGGTGCTCTGGATCTGCCGAAAAACCAGGATGGCGGTCACCAGCAGCAGCCCCAATAAAGTCGAAAGGTAGATAAAAGGCAGCGTGCTGTCCATAGCTCCCAAATCCGCAGTTGCAACAGGTCTTTCCTCCCTCAGCCTAGCCCAAGCGGGCAGCCGGGGGAATCCTCTAATCGTTACAGGAGTTTACGAAGAAGCGCAAAGGGCTGTGAAATTCTGCAAAACAGATCCTTAACTCTGAGCCAACTTGAAGCTAACCTGCTACTGTTGAAAGCACTTGAACGTGCTAGTAAGTCCGGCAGACAAGTTCACCACATTCGATTCACCTTTGGTTTGGGTTTGATTGGAGCTAGGAACGCCTTCGTTGAGCGTTGGCTCGGCGCTCGATCTTAAGTTTTGCTGAGTGCTCAATAGCTCGACCTAAAGCACCATGGTTGTTCCCCAATTTGGGGAGTTGCTTAGTCAATTTGAATTATCGGAGACTTACCTATGGCTTACGACCTCAGTGTTGATCTGCAGCCCAATGTCTCTGTCCAGACTCGTTTAGCTTCCGCGCAGAATCTTTGGCAAGAGTTAAGCCAGTCTGGTATGGTCACCCACGCTCCTTGTCTGGGATTTCTCAATACTCGCTCTGAGGAATATTACATCGACATTCCTGATCACTACCAAGAATTGATCGACGTTGCTCAAGCGGAATTTCCGCCCAAGGCTGGGCATTGTGTTGCGAAGGGGTCGGGCCGCCATTGGTGGCGCTTCGCTCGGCTTTGACGTCCAAATTATCCTGAATTTTGAAGGACTTGAATGAACAGGGCAGGAGCGGACAGCTGGGTACTCCCGCCAAGATTAACTGGCGTCATTACTATATTCCAGGTGCTGCACGAAGCCCGTTCCTAAGCTGGTGCAGAGCTGCCCAGTGGCTCCAAAATCAAATAAGTAAGATCGAAGTTCAGGTCGATACCAGTTTCCTGGGCCACGAAACCCTTCACCAGATCTAGCGCAACCTGGCAATGTTCTAGCTTGCAGGGTGTTTTTTCATCCCGATGGACAATCTGGTTACGTTGATCCCTGACCTTCTCGATCTTTTTGAAGGTTTCAAGATCGATCAGGCCAAACAACTCCAGGACGTTGGAGATAACGCTTGCCGAATAGACCCTGCCGTCCTTCAGGTGCTTCATGCGCTCGGACTTGATACGCTTGCTACCATCCTCGTACATCGTGTTTTGGGAGTCGATAAACTGGCTCCAGGTAGAAGCCAGATAAGACTCAATGATCTGCCATAGAGACACTAAGGAGTTCGCGTAGTGACCGAACTTGCAATCACACAGACTCTTCGTGATCTCAGAGAGGATGCGGAGGCTGCGATAGTCTTGGGCGATCTTGGCTAAATCCGCATTCAACGTCACAAACACTGCCTCTGACAGCGCCAGCCGCTGATCCGATTGTGCGTCTCGATAAAAGTGTGCTGGGTGGAGCTGAGCCATGCGCAGCTGGTGTGCAAAACTCAGGCGAGGTGCGAAGCAACCCAGTAGTCTGCCATCTTCAAATTTGACCAGAAATACATCTTTATCGGTAATTTCTGAAACCTCAAAGTAGGGGGCTTCTAAGTTTTTTAGAACCGCAGACTGGAACAGCAGATACAGGCAGTTCAGATAGTCTAGGTAACTGAGCGGTCTTTCGTAGGCATCGCGGCCCTTGCTGGGGGGCTGAGCGAGCTGCTTGATATGCAGCAAAAACATGCCGTCTTTACAGACTTTGAAGACATATTGAGCCGTTTCGTAGGTCAGAGCCTCCTGGATCATCAGCTCTGTAAGTGCCTCCCCTGCGCGCGCCTCATCCCGCAGGCTTTCTAGGTCCATCAAACGCTTCTGGACGCTGTGTGCATCGCCCGCCCAAAATGGCCTTGAAGTGTAGAAGCCGAGGAATGTTTCTGCCATCAGTGCCTCCTGTTTGAGTGGACATAATAGCAGA
The DNA here is from genome assembly GCA_031399305.1 of Leptolyngbya sp. SOY_34_metabat_272. GTDB lineage: Bacteria > Cyanobacteriota > Cyanobacteriia > FACHB-261 > FACHB-261 > FACHB-261. The sequence goes on along the minus strand of JANNOU010000152.1, from coordinate 17,581 downwards.
CCTAGCCCGAGTCATCCCTCCGGCAAGCCGATCATGAAACCAATGGCGTTGGTGAGCCAGGCCAGGCTCACCAGCCCCCCCACTAAGGTCAGTGGCACCAGCAGCACCAGGCGCTGGCGCGGCAGCTCAAAGGCCACCGCAGCAGCCCAGAGCTGCCAGATCACAAACCAGACCAAGACCAACAGACTGAGCAGCCTACCCACACTGCCGCCCCAGGCTAGCGCCGGCCCTAGCAGCAGCCAGGGCAAGCTGGCAAACCCCGTCAGGCTCAGCAGCATCGTCAGATCTACGCCCCGGCCAAACACGTAGGCCAGGCCGTCCAGCAGCGCGCTCAGCACCACCCAGCCGAGCAGACCAGAGACTGCTGCCCAAACCAGCCCCTCCGGATTCAGGGTGCCGCCGCTGGTACGCACCGACTCCAGTAGCTTTGCCAGGATCACCACAAGCGCCGCCTGTCCAAGCTGCGGCGCTTGGCGCAAGGCCTGAAACGTCGCCTCCGGCTGGAACCAAACGCCATAGAGGGCATCCAGAAAACCCGGCAGGACAGTGCTGGCGGGACGGTTGGGAGACTGGGGCAGATCGGCGGGGTCTTGCATCGCTTACCAGGGCCTAGGGAACAAACACCAGTTCCCCTCAAATTAGCCCAGCTGCCCTGCTCCTGCGCGGCCCAACCGGCAGTTCGTTATGATCAGGGCGATGATGGTGCACCTGACTGAAGCTTTGCCCGTGCTCTTGAGCAATCGCCCCTTGCGCTGGCTGCCTGCCGCCCTGCTCCTGCTGAGCCTGACCCTGCCCCCCGCTCCGGCTCAAGCTAGCACCGCCTGGGTGGTTGTGGGAGAGACACTGCTTGAACTCAGCTCGTCCTCATCGGCGAAGCTGGAGCAGTGGAACACGCGTCTAGAGGAAATCCTCAGCAGCAGCGATCTATCCCGCCCGCTGAGCGTGACGGTGGTGCCGGTCCTAGCTGTAGGCACCGTCCCGACCACACCGGCGGCCCCAGCCGGGGCACTGGCTCCTGACGCAGCAGGTGCCCCGGCTGCCGCGCCAGCTGCCGAGGTCTTGCGGGCGACGATTCAGGTCAATGGCCAGACGCTGCTCGAGGTCACGCCCGAAGAGGTGCGTACCCAGGGCGCTGGCTCGGTGCTGGAGCTGGCCAATCGCTGGGCAGACAGCCTGCGCCGAGGGCTCAACCAGCCCGAGACGCGCCGTCGGTTAGCTTCGGTGGCTGGCCTGCCGCGCCAGCTCAGCTATCAGCAGCAAGACTACGTGCGCGGCGACGGGGCGACCCCAGACCGAAGCCTGTTCCGCACTGATGGCAGTCGTGCCTCGGGCCGGGTCGTCTTCTGGGAGGTCGTACCGGAGCAGGCGTACCGGTATAGCGGCATTCTGGCAGACGCGATCCGGGCTTTGCAGGGCCGTCCAACGACGGTTGCAAAGCCATCCACAGGAACACCCGCTACGATCTATGTACTGAATCGACGGCGGGAATTTATCCCCTACACTCGCCCGTCTCCTTCTTCCCCATGAGCAATCCTCTCAATCACGCGCTTTCGGGTCCTATGGCGTTTACCTCCTCCGAGTTGCCGCCGAAGCGGTCTCTGGCGGGGTTGCGGGCGGACCACTTCCGACACCCCCTAGATTTGCAGGCTACAGCGGCGCTGCGGCAGTTGCCGGGGCTGGAGCTGCTGGTGCGCGGCCTACTAGGGCCACTGGGCGAGAAATTTTTCTATCTGGACAACATCGCCTCCAGCGTGTTGGTGGGCGAAAAGCAACTGCCGCATCTGCACCGACTGCTGCTAGACGCCTGCGCCATCCTGGATCTGGAGCCGCCGCAGCTCTACGTGCGTCAGAACCCAACGCCCAATGCCTACACTTTTGCCATGCGTGGGCGTCAGCCGTTTGTGGTGCTGCACACCTCGCTGGTCGAGCTGCTGAATGAGGACGAGATTCAGGCGGTGATTGCCCACGAGCTGGGGCATCTCAAGTGTGAGCACAGTGTTTACCTCACGCCCGCCAATCTGTTGATTCTGGCGGCGAGCCAGTTGCCGGGTGTGGGGCTGGTGATTGCCCAGGCATTGCAGGCTCAGCTCATGGCCTGGGTGCGCTGTGCCGAGTTCACCTGCGACCGCGCGGCGCTGCTGGTGGCTCAAGACCCTAAGCCGATGATTTCGGTGCTGATGAAGCTCTCGGGTGGCTCGCCCTCACTGTCGCCGCAGCTAAACTACGAGGCTTTCCTGGAGCAGGCGCGCGCCTACGAGGAGATCGACAGCGATGAGCTAGGCCAGATGCTCAAGGAATTGCGCACCAGCCAGCTCACCCACCCGGTGCCGGTGCTGCGGGCGCGCGAGGTTGACCGCTGGGCGCAGGGCGAGCAATACCAAACCCTGCTCAAAAGTCGCCCAATCCAGACCGATGTTCGCTACAATGAGGACCGATCTGGCGTAAACCCTGAGGGGTTCAATGACGCCAGCGCGGGCGGATGGCGAAACTGGTAGACGCACCACACTCAAAATGTGGCGGCCTTACGGCCATGAGAGTTCAAATCTCTCTCTGCCCATTCCTGGTCAAATAAAGTCGCAAGGCGGTTTCCTACCCCCGAAATCGCCTCAGGCTTCTGTAGGGGCACACGCCGTGTGCCCACAGTTGTGCACCCCACAAGTCCCCCAAGCTATTTCAGATCGCCGCTGAAGCGACACGGTGTCTCGCCGGAGCGCGACACTGCCCCCAGGCTTGGGCGCAACCGTCGCACGCTTCGCCGCAGGGCTTCGCCAGAGCCCTACAACTGCTGTGTGCTTCGCGACAACTTTGCGCCGAAGCCCTGCAACGCTTCGCCCAAGCGCTACAATCCCCGTGAGCTTCGCTGCAACTGTGCGCCAAAGCGCAGCAGATCTGAGGCCTTAGGTGGCGACCGCTGTGACAATCGACGCACAATTAGCCAATGGGCATACGGTATGCTGAGTAGCTAAAGTGAGTCAATCTTGTCTGTTGCCAACAACAGCCTTTTAGGGATTCAGGGTAACCAGGCAACTCAACCATGCGATGGATCTCCAGCCAGACCCAGCAGCTTTATTCAGATCTGTCTGAGTTATTCACAGCGCCAATCTTCGGCACCAGCAACAACAGAGTTTCGCTGAGTTCGATTGCGCTGCTAATCCTTCTGGTTCTCGTTGCTTTTCTCGCCGCTCGAATTATTCGGGAGTGGCTGCGACGACGGGTGCTAAATCGTCTAGGGCTCGACCGAGGCACCCAGGAAGCCGTTGCCACGATTATCGGCTATTTGCTGTCGGCGTTGAGTTTTGCGGTGATTCTGCAAACCGCAGGCTTCAATCTCAGCTCGCTGGCAGTACTCGCTGGGGTGTTGGGCATTGGTTTCGGCTTTGGCTTGCAGAATCTGGCCAGCAATTTCATCAGTGGCCTAACGCTTCTGTTTGAGCAGCCGATCAAAGTCGGTGACTTTGTCGAGGTCGATGGCCTGTTGGGAACGGTCGAGAAAATCGCCATCCGCTCGACGATTGTGCGCACGCCAGACGATGTGTTTGTGATTGTGCCCAACAATCGCTTTGCCGAGAATAACATCATCAACTGGAGCTACGGTGCGCCCCGTTGCCGCATCCATCTGCCGGTCGGGGTTGCTTACGGTACTGACCCGGTTCTGGTTACCGAGGCGCTCTCGTCCGCCGCCCGCATAGAACGACGCGTGTTGTCTTCTCCCTCGCCCAAGGTCTGGTTTCGCGATTTTGGCGACAGCGCTCTGAAGTTCGAGCTTTTGGTCTGGATTGACCAGCCCCAAGACAGCGAGCCGATCAAAAGCTCGCTGTATTTTCTGATCGAGCAGGAGCTGCGCCATCGCGGCATCAAAATCCCCTTCCCCCAGCGCGATCTGCACATTCACAACCTCAAGGAGCTGGGCGCACTGTTTCAGGGCCAGAGTCCCACGGCGGAACTCAACAACGGCGCACTTGGCCTTCAAACTCCGCCACCCACCGACCCGCCCATCCCCAAGCTGCCCGACAACTGGAATCTGCGCGATCTGTTGCGGCGGGTCACTTACTTTGAGCAGTGCACCGATTCAGATCTGCGAGTTCTGATCGAACAGGGCTACCGACAGTTGTTTCCGGCGGGCCAGGTGATTTGTCATGAGAAAGACCCAGGCGAGTCGTTCTACATCATCCTGTCGGGCGCGGTCGAAGTTCTCTCGCAGCGGGTGAAGAACTACATTGCCACCTTGCATGCTGGAGAGTTCTTCGGCGAGATCTCTTTGCTCACTGGCACGCCGCGCACCGCCACAGTTCGTGCTCTGGAGGACACGGTTTTGTTCGTGGTGAATCGCCATGACTTACAGCAACTGCTCAGCAGCCACCGCGACCTAGCCGAGCAAATCGCCCAGAAACTTTCAGAACGTCAGCAAGCCCTCCTAGACTTGGGACTGTTGGATGCGAGCGCGATGCGCAGCGGCAACGAGACGCCTCTGGAGCGCATCCGCAAACGCATTCAGTCTCTGTTTGAGCTTTAAGAGCTGGGCTTTAAGGGGCGACCGCGTAGGCTGCGCGCATGCGCCCAAGATTGCGTTCTTTGGCCTCAATGTGGGCGACAATCGGACGCGGATAATCCTGCCCTATCAGGCAATCTGCCTGCTGCTGAACCGCCAGAGGCGCTTTCCAGGGCTCATAGATATATTGCTTGGGAAACTGCTTCAGCACTGGCAGATAGTGCCGGATGTAATGGCCTTCTGGGTCGTAGCCTTTGGCAAAGGTGATCGGACTATAGACGCGGTGATAGGCGTGAAAAAAGGCACTGGCAGATAGCCACATCCAATTGCTGGCGTTGATGCTCCAATCGGCATCGATCAGCAGCTGGTTGAACACAGCCTGACCTTTTTCCCAACTCAGCCACAGATCGCCTCGGGTCAGAAAACAGGCGACCGCATGGCGTGATAAGTGGTGCAGCCAGCCCTCGCGGCGCAATTGGGTCATCGCAGCGTCGATCCAGGGGTAGCCGGTGCGCGCTTCGGCCCAGGCTCTCAAGGCCGGTTCGTTGTCGTCCCAGGCGATCTGGCGGCAGAGGGGGTTGCCGACCATCTGGTCGTAATTGGGCGTGACATAGGCCAGGGTGTAAAAAAACTCGCGCCAGTAAAGCTGACCCAACAGGGAGACCGGCGGCTGCGTGTGCGACTTCAGCTGAGCATAGACTGCCTGAAGCTGAGTGTAAAAAGTGCGCACCGAAATACAGCCGAACTTGAGATAGGGGCCGAGGGCGGTGGTTGCGGGCGGCTCAAAGGCCGTGGGGTCAGTATCCGGCTTGGAGAAACTGGCAACGCGCGCCGGATCGCTCAAGTAGCTTGCCAAGCGCCTCAGCCCTTCGTGCTCCCCGCCCTGGTACAGGGAGGGCTCTGCCTCGGGCTGCGCCGGATAGCCCAGCTCGCTCAGACTGGGAATCGGATATTGCGCCTCGGTCACCTCTGCGAGCGACGGCAGACTTGCAGGGCTCGCAACTGTCTCCAGCGGCGGTCCCAGCCTAGCGACTAGCTTACAGAAGCTCTGATAAGTCTGGGGCGCACGACCGCGGTTGGCTTTGATCAGCTGGTCTGGGTCGTAAAGGGTGTGGCTGGTGCAGACAATCACCTCAACCCCAGCAGGTTGCGCCAGGTCGTGCACCTGTCCATCCCGCGTCAGGGCGTAAGGCTCCGTGTCTCGCTCAAAGGTCAGCCGGTTGATTTGCCACTGTCGCCAGAGCCCTGGCAACACCTCAACTGGCTTGCCTCGGACCACCAATAGCCGCGAGCTCAGGGCGCGCAGACTGCGATCTAAATCCTGCAAACTCTCTAATAGGAACCGCATGCGGTTGAGACCGACGCGCTCAGGGTTCACAAACCAGGGATCGAGCACGAAAACTGGGTACAGGCGGCGAGCCCCCTCGCAGGCTGCTAACAGAGCCGGATTGTCGTGAAGACGTAGTCCCTTGCGGAACCAGACGATGGCATGGGTCATGATCGCAGCAGAAACCGCTCAAACGAAACCTGAACTCCCCCCAGTCCTGCTCAGCCAGCATACCAACTAAACTCTAAACTCCAACCGCAGGTGGCCAAGTGCTCACGACAAAAATCACTACCGCTGCGATCGCCAACAAGCCCTCCAGCAGATTGCCAATTAGCGAACTGACGACAATCGCCACACTCACCTTCAGGGCAAGCTGGATTCTGGGGCCGAGCGCAAGATCCCGCCGGTAGAGAAACTCGCCGAGGAATGCACCCAAAACCGGACCGATGAAAATGCCCAGAATTGGCCCGCCAAAGGGCAGCGCGGGCAGAAATCCCAAAAACCCGACCACGAGTCCTACAATCGCCCCGATCTGGCCCCAGTGGCTGCCCCCAACCTGTCTAGTTCCCCAGTAGGTGGCTAAAAAATCGACGCCCGCGCTCAAGATCAAAACCACAAACACCGCAATCAGCGGCCAACCGATGCCTGCAAACCCCGTGGCAATGCCCCAGACCAAAATTGCCACCAGGATCAAGCTCGGGCCGGGGATTCCCGGCACCACGGCACCGACCACACCGACCAGCATGACCGCAATCAGCACCCAGTAGAGAATCGTCAGGCTCATCGCAACCTCAGCAGTTTTTTAAGATCGCAAGCGGGGCTGAACCCTTTGCTCAAACTCAGCCTGCCCGTCTTGCAACTGAGCGGGGATGCCATCGGGATAAGTTCGAGCGATCAGCTCCTGCAGGCGCGCCACCCGGTTGCCCGGATCGGGGTGCGTGCTCAGAAATTCGGGCGGTCCGCTACCGCCTCGGGCCGAACCGAGGATCTGCATCAGCTCAACGATTCCCTGGGGGTCATAGCCAGCCTCGGTCATGAAGCGAAAGCCCAGCTGATCACTCTCCAATTCATCCTCGCGCCCGTACTTAAGGTTCACCAGCTGATTGATCGCCTGCGCCAAAACGGCTGCCTGCTGGGCGCTCTCGGGGTCGTCGCTCGCCGCAACGCCGACCGCCTGAACCAGGGTCGACCCGAGTTGCTGCTTGGCGAGATGTTCGGATCCGTGTCGCCCAACCACGTGCACCACCTCATGTCCGAGCACGCCCGCGAGTTGTGCTTCTGAGCTAAGGCGGCTGAGCAGCGCCGCAGTGATAAACACTTGCCCGCCAGGTAGGGCAAAGGCATTCACAGTCTGAGGATCTCTGAGCAGATGAAATTCAAAGGGATAGGGAGAGCGGGAGGCGACTGATTGTTGAACGACGCGCTTGCCGACCTGGTCAATGTAAGCCTGCAAGTTGGGGTCGGGGTGAAGGCCACCATATTGAGCTGTCACCTGCTCCCGAGACTGGAGCCCAAGCACCACTTCCTGCCGTTCAGAGAGCTGCACCCGCTGCACTTCGCCAGTGACAGGGTTCTCGACGGTGTTAGTGCAATAGCTAACTAGCCCAAACAGGGCGAATAAAAGTCCAATCGCCAGACGAATGCCTAATCTTTGCATTGCATGCTCTATTGCCCCCCAACTCCGATCCAGATATCCCACTTTTAAGGATCGGGGTCAAGAGCTGAAACACGACGCGCAGATCTAATAACCTAGCTTGAGAAAAAATGTAATTAGCGCTTTGAATCTTTCTAATTCTTTCGGTAGAGTTCGGGACGGCGCTCGTTCAGGTAAGAGTACACAGCTCGCTCTCGCGCAATCATTTGGGGATCGATCTCAGCGATTAAGAGCGTGGCCTCTGCGCCAGCTCGGGCTAGTTCGCTGCCATCGGGGCTGGCTAAGCAGCTTAGACCGCAGTAGGTCATGTCTCGTTCTGCACCTGCGTGGTTGACATAAGCGACGAAAACCTGATTCTCTAAAGCGCGGGCGGGGATGAGCGTTTTCGCAACTGCCAGGGCTGTGGGCACCTCAGGGCTGGGGGTAGAGAGCGCTGTGGGCACGGCGATTAGTTCTGCTCCCTGCTGAGCCAGAGTGCGCACGGCTTCTGGGAACTCGACGTCGTAACAGATCAGGACGCCCACGTTCACACCCGCAACGGGGTGGAGCAGCCACTGATCGCCGGGCACAAACAGACGCCGCTCTTCGGGGCCATACAGGTGAATTTTGCGGTAGTTTGCGACCAGCTGTCCCGCCGCGTTGATCAGGGCAGCTGAGTTGTAGAACTGGCCGTCGCTGACCTCGGAGTAACCCAATAAGATTGTGAGTTGACAAGCTTGGGCAATTTTGGCCGCTGTGTTGAGGGAGGGGCCATCGACTGGTTCTGCCAGACTCCAGGCTTGATCGCCGATGTTGTAACCGGTCAAAAACAGCTCGGGCAGGATCAGAAAGTCTGCGCTCTGGTTGGCGGCGTTTTGGGCAACCTCCGCCAGCAGCGCCAGGTTGGCTGACACATCGCCTGGGGTGCTAGCGCTTTGGGACAGGGCAATCTTGATCGTCATGGCCCCAGTTTAGGGGTTTTGGAGTGCTCGTCCGGTTGCGGTCCATACAGCCCTGTCCTGGGCCGCGTGCACGAGTGCCCGAAATAATGCCTGTTGCAGCGGATCCTCCGGCGACATCTCGGGGTGCCACTGCACTGCCAGCGCCCAGGGATGTTCGCTATGTTCCAAGGCTTCGACTATCCCATCAGGAGCCTGCGCGACCACCCGCCAACCCTTTGGCACCTGGCGCACGGCCTGATGGTGCCAGGACACGATGCTGACTTCGGTTCGGCCCAGCAGCATTGCTAGACGGCTCTGCGAGGCGATCTGCACCGAGTGGGGAATCGGGCGACGGGGGTTTTCTTGGCGATGCAGGACCTGGGTGCCGACCGTTTCTGGCAGGTGAGCAAACAGCGTGCCGCCGCTGGCTACGCTCAACACCTGTAAGCCGCGACAGATGCCCAGGATGGGAATTGTGCGGGCGCTCAGGGCCGCGTCAGCCAGCGCTAGTTCAAAGGTGTCGCGCTCGCGGTCTATCCGGTAGATCGTGGGGTGGGGCTCGCCGTCATAGCGGATCGGCTCTAGGTCGCCGCCGCCTGAGAGCACCAAGCCATCCAGCCGTCGCAACAACTGGCTTGGGTTTGGTTCCCCTGGCGGCAGCAACAGGGGTAGGCCGCCTGCGGCGCGAATTGCATCGACGTAGGCACCGGGCAGATAGAAATCTCCTGCCTGGTTGCGGCAGTCGGTGGTAATGCCAATCACAGGTAGCTGCATCATTCGCCTAGATTCGGACAGGAATTAGGAGCCTGGCCTTGTCAACTCGCACCGATAGGTTTTTGGAATCTTAACCTTAGGGGGGAGTCGTGGGTGTTGCAAAGAACCCGGAATGGGGGGCGTTTGCCCCCCAAACCCCCCACTGGGGGACGAAGCGCCTCCCCCAGGCCCCCTGCGCAAGGGGATTGACACTTCAGTGGGGGCGATTTGCCTCAGAACCTCGCTCAAGAGTTCCAGAACCTCACCCGAGAGTTCCAGAACCTCATCCACAAGTTTCCAAGACTCACTCGAGAGTTCCAGAGCCTCGTTCACGAGTTTCTAAGCCTCGCTCAAGAGTTTCAAAGCCTCGCTTGAGAGGTCCAGAACCTCACCGCCGAGATTGTGAGCCGCATTTGAGAGGTCCAGAACCTCGCTTGAGAGGTCCAGGGCCACCGGATGAGGCTATTCGCTCTGAGGCAGTAAGCCTCCGAATTGCATAGTTCCGCCTAAGCGTGCCACTCACCCCTTGCGCAGGGGGTCTGGGGGAGGCGCTTCGTCCCCCAGTGGGGGGTTTGGGGGGCAAACGCCCCCCATTCCGGATTCCAGGTTTTCCCAGGCCACCACAAGGTTTTCCAAAACCCACTGGCACCACTGGACGCTCTAACGCTTCGCCAGCTTCTTGCTCAGCTTACGCAGACGCACCGACTTCGGCGTCACTTCCACCAGCTCGTCAGGGCCAATGTACTCCAGTGCCCGCTCCAGATTCATATCGATAGGAGTCTGCAACTGAACCAGTTCCTCACCGCCTGAGGCACGGTGGTTGGTGAGCTGCTTGGTCTTGCAGACGTTCAGCTCCAGGTCCTGTTGGCGATTGTGCTCGCCCAAAATCATGCCCTTGTAAACCTTGGTACCCGGCGAGATAAAGAAGACCCCCCGATCCTCAGCGTTCTTCATAGCGTAGAAGGTGGCATCACCCTCCTCAAACGAGATCAGCACCCCGTTGCGGCGCGTCTCCACATCACCCGCCAGCGGACGGTAGTCCAGGAAACTGTGGTTCATGATGCCCTCGCCGCGCGTCAGACGCATGAACTCGCCCCGGAAACCCACCAGCCCCCGCGCCGGAATCGTGAACTCCAACTGGGTGCGGTTGTTGCCACCCGGCATCATGTTCTGCATCTCGGCCTTGCGCTGACCCAGCTTCTCGATACAAGCGCCTGCGGTGTCGGTAGGCACGTCCATCACCAGGCACTCAAATGGCTCACAGGGCTGACCATTCACCTCGCGGTAGATCACCTGCGGCTGCGACACCTGAAACTCGTAGCCCTCCCGACGCATGGTCTCAATCAAGATGCCCAAGTGCAACTCACCGCGTCCGGCCACCGCCAGACGGTCCGGCGAATCGGTCTCTTCCACCCGCAAAGCCACGTTGGTTTGTAGCTCCCGCATCAGGCGGTCACGCAGCTGACGAGAGGTCACAAAGGTGCCCTCCTTGCCAGCGAAGGGCGAGTCGTTTACCGAGAAGGTCATCTGCAGCGTGGGCTCATCCACATGAATCAGCGGCAGCGCCTGCGGGTTGTCGGGCGAGGTGATCGTCTCACCGATGTTGGCGTCGGCAAAGCCAGCAACCGCCACGATGTTACCCGCCGTCGCCTCTGCCAAGTCCACCCGCTTGAGTCCATCAAAGCCCTGCAGCTTGCTGACCTTGGCCTTGACAATGCTGCCGTCGTCCTTGACCAGCGCCGCCTGCTGCCCGGCCTGGATCCGCCCGTTGTGGATCTTGCCGATCACGATGCGGCCCAGATAGTCGGAGTAGTCCAGCGTGGTCACCTGGAGCTGTAGCGGCTTGTCTACATCTCCCACGGGCGGCGGTACATGGCGCAGGAAGGCGTCAAATAGGGGCTTCATGTCCACCCCCGCTTCTTCCAAAGTTTCCTTGGCGTAACCCTCTAAGCCTGAGGCGAATAGGTAGGGGAAATCGCACTGATCGTCATCCGCGCCCAGCTCCAGAAACAGGTCCAAAACTTTGTCGATGGCTCGGTGGGGCTCTGCCTGGGGGCGGTCGATTTTGTTGACCAGCACAATCGGGCGCAGGCCCTTCTCCAACGCCTTCTTGAGCACAAAGCGCGTCTGGGGCATCGGCCCTTCGTTGGCGTCTACGATCAGCAGACAGCCTTCCACCATGCCCAACACCCGCTCGACTTCGCCGCCAAAGTCCGCGTGGCCGGGGGTGTCCACAATATTGACGTGTGTATCCCGATAGCGAACGGCGGTGTTCTTAGACAGAATGGTGATGCCGCGCTCGCGCTCTAGGGCGTTGGAGTCCATCACGCAGTCTGGGACTTCCTCTCCCTCGCGAAACGTGCCGGATTGCTTGAGCAGGGCATCGACCAGGGTGGTTTTGCCGTGGTCAACGTGGGCGATGATCGCGACGTTGCGAATCGGGAGAGTCATGGGAACTGACCTGAGGTTAGGAATGGGTTAAACTCCACCAGTGTCAAGCCTGGTGAAGAACGCTTAACAATTCTATCTCACCCTTGCTCACCCTTGCACTGAGTGGCGATGCAGACCGTTGACACCGATGCAACCCAAACGCCGAGAGTTATGATGGGGGGCAGTTGATATTATTAAGAATTATCAATGACCGTTTCGATCTCTGGCTCAGCCAAGTTCAAGGCATTTTTGACGCACCGGGTATTTGCGGGCCATGAGCCCACGCCTGAGCTGTTGGCAATTCTGCTGGTCTATTTTGTGCAGGGTGTCTTGGGTTTGGCACGGTTGGGGGTCAACTTCTTTCTCAAAGACGAATTGGGCTTAAGCCCGGCACAGGTCTCCGCGATGCTGGGGATTGTCACTCTGCCCTGGGTGATCAAGCCGGTGTTTGGCTTTTTGTCCGACGGCTTGCCGTTGTTTGGCTATCGGCGGCGTCCTTATTTGGTGCTGTCAGGGTTACTGGGCGCGGCGGTCTGGCTGAGTTTAGCGACAGTGGTCCACACGGCCTGGGCGGCGACAGTGGCGATTACCCTCAGCTCCCTCTCAGTCGCCTTCGCAGACGTGATCGTGGACTCGCTGGTGGTGGAGCGGGCGCGGGCGGAAGCGGCAGAGGACGCTGGGTCATTGCAGTCGCTCTCCTGGGGCGCGTTTGCCCTGGGCGGCGTTTTCACGGCCTATTTCAGCGGCTCGCTGTTGGAGCGATTTAGCACTCACACGGTTTTTGCGATTACGGCGGTCTTTCCGCTGATCGTGTCGGCAGTCGCCTGGCTGATCGTGGAGTCGCGGGTCACTGAGCCTCCCAGCTGGACGGTGGTCTGGGCTCAAGCGCGACAGCTGAAGCAGGTATTTTCGCAGCGGCAGATCTGGCTGCCGGTGGCGTTTGTCTTCCTGTGGCTGGCGACGCCGACCGCCGAGTCGGCCTTTTTCTTTTTCACGACCAATGAGTTGGGCTTCGAGCCCGAGTTCCTGGGGCGGGTAAGGCTAGTGACCAGTGTGGCCTCACTGGCAGGCGTGTGGATTTTCCAGCGCTTCTTGAGGACGATTGCGATCCGCACGATCTTTTTGTGGACAACCTTGCTCTCGGCCGCACTGGGCATGACCGTGCTGCTGCTGGTTACCCATGCCAACCGGAGCTTGGGCATCGACGACCGCTGGTTCAGCATCGGCGACAGCTTGATCCTGACCGTGATGGGCCAAGTGGCCTACATGCCGATCATGGTCCTGGCGGCGCGGCTGTGTCCGCCCGGTATTGAGGCGACTTTGTTCGCATTGCTGATGTCAGTGGTGAATCTGGCGTCGCTGCTCTCGAGTGAATTTGGGGCGCTGCTGATGCACTGGCTGGGGATCAGCGAGACCAACTTCGATAGCCTCTGGCTGCTGGTCGTGGTCACCAACCTCAGCACCCTACTGCCGCTGATCTTTCTGGAGTGGCTGCCCGCGCTTAGCACTCCAACAGATACCGAATCACCCAGCTTGGCGGCGGCGACTGAGACCGAACTCACCCCCTTCGCGGAGCGGGTTGAGCAGCCGGTAGATTTGGTCGCAGACTGAGCCTAAAGCCTAATCGCACTCTCTGTCGCAATCAAGATTGCGGATTGACCCACAGCGTCTCATACTGCTGTTGGAATCAAGGTCAGGCGGCTTAAACATGCAAGCGCGAAGACAGAGCCCAACTCGGACAGTCGGTCGTCCGATTCGCTGGTTCCAGCGGTTGATCGCGCTGATCGCGGTGGCCGATTTGGGGTTGGTTCTGTTCGACCTAAGCTATGTCCCCTGGCGCGATCTGTACATCCAGCCAGTGGTTATCGAGGGCAGAACCCTGGTTCCCAAGTTCTTCCTGACCCGCTTCTATGACCCGATCAAGGGCATTGAACCCCACCGGGATACACAGCGCTATCTAGCGACGGTCGATCAATTACAAACTCAGCTCGCTCAGACGGGTCCACAGGGTTCAGGTGTGGAGAACCTGCTTCAGAGTCTACGCGACCAGAGCGCTGCCCTGATCCAGGAAAATCCCTTCGAGCTAGCGGGCAAAACGGGGACGCTCGAGAAAATCAAGAACCGGCTGCGGGATCGCGTTGGCAACGAATCGGCAACCCGATCTTTCGAGACTTTCTGGAGTCGAGCCTATCTTGAGCAGGTAGGTTGGCCACAGGCTCTAAGTTTTTTCAACCAGCGGATTCGCCCCCCCCTAGAGACGAATTACTGGCGGGTAACAGGCGAAAACGGCCAGTTTGTTGATGACTTTTGGCGAATCGACCTCTTTTTCATTGGCATTTTTGGTCTGGAGTTTCTGGCGCGCAGTTTCTATTTGAGCCGTCGTCATCGCGGCACCAGTTGGCTGGGAGCCATGGTCTGGCGCTGGTATGACCTGCCGATGTTGTTACCCTTCTGGCGCTGGCTGCGGGTACTGCCAGTTGTCATCCGGCTCAACCAGGCGAAGTTGATCAATCTCGATTCGCTTTGGACCCAGTTCAACCGGCTGGTTGCGGCCAATTTGGCAGTTGAAATGACTGAGCTGGTCGTGGTGCGTCTGCTCAATCAGGCACAGAATGCGATTGAACAGGGCGAGATTTCGCGCTGGCTGCTGCGCCCAGAAACCCGACGCTACATCGACATCGACGGGGTCGATAACGTTGAGATGATCAGCACGCTTTTGCTAGAGGTGTTCGTCCACCGGGTTCTGCCCAAAATCCAACCCGATTTGGAGGCGTTGCTCCGGCACACTATTCATCATGCGCTCAGTCAGTCTCCGGTCTACCAGGGCGTACAGCGGCTTCCTGGCCTCAACCAGCTCCCGGACCAGATTACGGCGCAGCTCGTAAGCAGCCTGACCCAAACCACCTACAACACCCTTGCAGCTTCGCTCAAAAAGGACCCGGTTGGCAGCGAACTCTTCAACCAGCTGGTGCAGCATGCTAGCGATTCCCTGCGCACAGAACTGGGGGCGACCAATGCCCTGCCGGAAATCCAAACTCTGCTCTCCGGCCTACTGGAGGAGGTCAAACTGAATTATTTTCAGAAGTCTACTAACAACGGCAACCTGAACCAGGAGCTGGAAGAGGAAGCCGAGGAACTCCGTCACCTGGCTTACGAGCGGGAACGGCAAAAACTCAACCCCGGCAACTAATGGCTGCTGAAGGGCAACCGCAGCTCGACCACCGGAGCCAGATTTTGATCGACTCTGTAAAAAGCCAAGCTGCCTCCCATCAGCTCTATGGCGCGGCGGGCAATTGCGACTTCATATTCGGCTTGCTCCCACCAGTCTTTAGCCGCAGCAGGCAGGCAGGTGGTTGGGGCTGAGTCGAACCGAGCGGCTTGGAGCGCAATCACCACCTGGTCTGCTTCGGTCTGGATGGTGAGCATAGCACTGCTCAGGTAGGTGAATTTGATCGCGCTGTTGAGGAGAATTGTCAGAACCTGCTTCAGCACAAGCGGATCTGCCTGGACTCGCAAGGTCGAACTGAGATGCTCTGGAAGGCTCAGGATGAGCTGAGGCGCTAGTGCTCTGACGGCGAATGGGGTCACAACCTCCTGGAGCATGGGCGCGAGGGCGGTTGGTTCTGTGACCATGGGCTGGGTTCTGGCTGCAATTCTGGCCATGTCGAGAGCTGTATCCAGCATAATTTTTAGCTGAAAAGCTGACATAACGGCTCTTTCTAGGTAGTCTTTTTCTTCTGCTCGGCTGTCACAGAAATCATCTAGCACAATGCGAATACAACTAATCAGGGCGCTCATCGGGCTACTAAGCTCATGGGATAGTCCGCCCAAAAATTTGGTAAATTGGCTTTGAAGGCGGTTGGCTTCTTTCTCTTGGGTTTGACTCGCCATTAAGAACTGATACTCTGCTTCGCCCAGACTCCGTTTTGCCAGCCATGCCCAAGCATCTTGTAGAGCCTCTCCCTGCAGTAATGGGGCTTGGTCCTGACTTTCTGAAGCGAGCCAGGCAGCTAGCGACTCTGCATAGGGTCGTGGGTCTTCGTTCATGGCTGGTCAATTACCTCGTTTTCGCATCCATTCAAACACATGCGTACAGTCCACTGTCCAGAGTTTTTGAGACTTGATTTTGTGAGGGCGCTTAGACTTGCTTACAAAGGATGAAAGGATGAAACGTGAATTTTATAACTTTCTTTCCGGTTGACCGATTAACTAATAGTTAGAGAGCAGAAGTCGGCGTGCTGTTTTTTGTCGTCAGCACGCTCTAGCGCGACCGTCCCTATCCTCGCTTCTATGGATTAGAGACGTGGATTAGGGACAGTCGCCCAGGTTCTCTATTGGTTGTTCTACACCGCTACGCAATTGGCTGCGATTTCACCGTCCCGGTCGGCCATCGGGGATGGGGCGGCCCTTGGTCTCTGGCAAGGGGATGCGGGGCTCGTAGGGCATCGGGATATATTGCACGCTGGGACGGCCTCCCTGAGATTGGGGGTATAGGTCCATCAGGGTGTAAATCGCGGCAGGCAGGCCCACAGTGACGGGCAGGCCTAGCTCGCTGGCCTCTTCAGCGGTGATCGGGTAGTCGTGCGTGACTCTGCCGGTGGTCAGGGCTTCAATGATCGGCTCAACTTTGTCGGGCGGGACTTTTTGCTGCGGCACGTTGTCTTCTAGCAGCGCACGCACAAACCGCTGCACTTGCTGGATAGCTTTGCGTGAGAGATCCGCCATGATCAGGGTCTGATCGTCGATCTCGGCGATCGGTTTCTGCTCGATTACCTGGAGGATGCTGGCAGCTGGGAAATTACCCAACTGCGGATCGACCGGTCCCAGCACCGCGTTTTCGTCAAGGATGATTTCGTCCGCCGCCAGTGCCAGCATCGTGCCACCGCTCATCGCGTAGTGCGGCACAAACACTGTGACCTTGGCGGGATGGCGGATCAGCGCCCTAGCAATTTGCTCGGTCGCCAGCACTAGACCGCCCGGCGTGTGCAGCACTAGATCGATCGGTACGGTCGGCGGCGTGAGGCGGATCGCGCGCAGCACCTGTTCTGAATCTTCGATGCTAATGTAGCGCGACAGGGGGATGCCCAAGAGGCTAATCGATTCCTGCCGGTGAATCAGCAGGATGACCCGGCCATTGCGCTGTCGCTCAAAGTCTTGCAACGCTTGCAGCCGACGGTACTCCAACATGCGACGCTGGAGCGCAGGCTGAAGCGAGGCCAGCACCAAAAACACCCAAAACAGACTAAATGGGTCAAACATCGGTGGTTCCCAAAAGGCACAACAAGAAGCACAGGGGCTGAAACACTTGAAACACCTGAAACATCAGGGGCAGCCTAAGCTCTCGCGAGTGTCAACGCCAGTCACCGGATTCACCCCTGCCGCGCGCTGGCACAGGTCGATCACTGCGATGCGGTCGAGAATAGCGTCGGTGAAGTCAGCGCCGGTGATGGCGGTGTTTTGCAGGCTGGTTCGGGTGAGGGTGGCGTCTACCAGGATGGCGTTGGTGAGATCAGCTTCGGTCAGGTTCACCCGGTCGACTAGAGCGCTGCTGAGGTTTGCGCCGCGCAGGTTGGCTCGGGTGAGGATGCCTTTGGTCAACACGGCTCCGCGCAGGTCAGAGCTGTGGAAGTCTGCCTCACGCAGGTTGGCATTGACAAAGGTTGTGCCCTGGAAGTCGGTCTGCGAGAGATCGCGACCGCTCAACTCGGTGCTGTTGTAGTTCACGGTGTTGGACTGTGCCCAAAGCGGACCTGCCCAGAGCCCCAGCCACAGGCAAACGCTCAGCATCATGCCGATCCATCGCCCTGCCATTGCTGCCTCTCTTCCCTACCTACTTCGCCCTGAGCCTACCATTAAGACCTCTTGGATTAGTCTCAAAAGCCAATGGCAGTGAGATGGGAAGTTGTGGCTGTTAGAGAGAACCCGGAAATGGGGGGCGTTTGCCCCCCAACCCCCCCACTGGGGGACGAAGCGCCTCCCCCAGACCCCCTGCGCAAGGGGTCACTGAT
>JANNOU010000147.1:0-3290 GCA_031399305.1 Leptolyngbya sp. SOY_34_metabat_272 | reverse complement strand
GTCAGGGTTTGCGCTTGCACGAGGCTGAGCTCGCCCTCTAGATACTGTCCCATCTGCCGATAGCCTAGGGTATTGAGCAAGGGCAGTTCGGCTCCATACCGCTCGCGCAGCTGACGCACCTCCTCTAACCAGCCCTGGGCTAACATCGCCTCAGTGCGGCGGCGAATCCGGCTATCTAGGTCCGAGCAGTCCAGACCAATCTGCAAGACTGGGTAGGTGGGACGGCACTCCCCCTGCTGCTGAGATAGGGGCACACCGGTTGCGTAGAACACCTCCAGTGCCCGTATGGTGCGGACTTGATCGTTGGCGTGGATGCGCTGAGCGCTGGCCGGGTCCACCTGTTGCAGCAGAGGGTAAATCGTGGCCTGACCGAGTTCTGCTAATTGACGGCGCAACTCAGGCTGGGGCGGCACGCGGGGAATCCGCAAGCCATCGACCACGGCGCGGACATACAATCCTGTGCCACCGACCAATAGGGGCGTCTTGCCGCTGGTCTGACACTGGGCGATCAGCGCCTGGGCCTGTTCCTGGTACTGGGCCAGGGTCAGCATTTGGCTGGGCTCCACGAGGTCGATTAAATAGTGGGGGACCTGGGCGCGCTCGGCAGGCGTGGGCTTAGCGGTGCCGATGTCGAAGTGCCGGTAGACCTGGCGCGAGTCGGCACTGAGGACCACCGTCTCTAGTCTCTGGGCGATTTGGAGCGCGAGTGCTGTCTTGCCGCTAGCTGTGGGGCCAGCGATGACGATCAGCCCTGGCGGGTTAGAGCACCATTTTTTGCCGCGATCCATCCCTTCTCAGACTCTCTTCTCTAATGCGCCTACGGGCGACTCAGAGGCGGGTGTGTTAGAATTTACGAGCGCTTTCGATCCCGAGCGGTAAGAACTCCTTCAAGGCCCTTTCGGAGCACCCCTATCCATGACCAATAGTTACAGCGCTGAGCAGATTCAGGTTCTTGAAGGTCTAGAACCTGTGCGTAAGCGGCCAGGGATGTACATTGGCTCAACCGGCCCCAGGGGGCTTCACCACCTAGTCTACGAGGTCATAGACAACAGTGTGGACGAGGCACTGGGCGGCTATTGCACCCACATCGAAGTCTCGCTCAATGCTGAAGGCTCGGTGACGGTGACCGACGACGGGCGCGGCATCCCCACAGACATTCACCCGAAGACCGGCAAATCGGCGCTGGAGACGGTGATGACCGTGCTCCACGCGGGGGGCAAGTTCGGCGGCGGCGGCTACAAGGTTTCGGGCGGCCTGCACGGTGTGGGCGTCTCGGTGGTGAATGCGCTCTCGGAATGGGTGGAGGTTTTGGTCTGGCGCGACGGCAAAGAGTTCGTCCAGCGTTATGCGCGCGGCGTGGCCGGGGAACTGAAAACCAAGACGATCGGCGGCGACCGCCACGGCACGCAGGTCACTTTCAATCCGGACGCTGAGATCTTTACCGAGACTACGGAGTTTGATTACACAACGCTCTCTAGTCGCGTGCGGGAACTGGCCTACCTGAACGCAGGCGTGCGCATCAGCCTTACGGATCTGCGCTGCGAGCCCCCGCATGAGGAAGTCTACTGTTATGAGGGCGGCATTCGCGAGTACGTCGCCTACATGACCAGCGAGAAGCAGCCGATCCACGATGAGATCATTTATGTGCAGGGCGAGCGCAATGGCGTGCAGGTCGAAGTCGCGTTCCAGTGGTGTGTCGACTCCTACAACGACACGCTTTTGGGCTTTGCCAATAACATTCATACCAAGGAAGGCGGCACGCACATTGAGGGCTTGAAAGCGGTTCTGACCCGCACCTTCAATTCGCTGGCTCGTAAGCGCAATAAGCTCAAAGAGAACGATTCAAACCTCGCCGGGGAGAATGTGCGCGAGGGTCTGACTGGCGTGATCTCGGTCAAGGTACCCGACCCTGAGTTTGAGGGGCAGACCAAAACCAAGCTGGGTAACACCGAGGTTCGAGGCATTGTCGAATCGCTGGTCGGTGAGGTGCTTACCGAATATCTGGACTTCCACCCCAACGTTACAGACGCCATTTTGGAGAAGGCAATTCAGGCGTTTAACGCGGCTGAAGCTGCCCGTCGCGCCCGTGAACTGGTCCGGCGCAAATCAGCGTTAGAATCGTCTACCTTGCCGGGCAAACTGGCTGACTGCAGCTCTCGGGATCCGAGCGAGTCTGAGATCTTCATTGTGGAAGGTGACAGTGCAGGTGGCAGTGCAAAGATGGGCCGTAACCGGCGTTTTCAGGCCATCCTGCCGCTGCGCGGCAAGATCCTCAACATTGAGAAAACCGAAGACTCCAAGATCTACAAAAACACCGAGATTCAATCCCTGATTACGGCCTTGGGTTTGGGCATCAAGGGCGAAGAATTTAGCATTCCTAGCTTGCGCTACCATCGCATTGTCTTGATGACTGATGCGGATGTGGACGGGGCACACATTCGCACACTGTTGCTGACCTTCTTCTATCGCTATCAGCGGGATTTAGTCGATCAGGGGTTTATCTATATTGCCTGTCCGCCGCTGTTCAAGGTTGAGCGGGGGCGTTCTCACTACTATTGCTACAGCGAGCGGGAACTTCGGACCCTGATCGCCAATGAGTTTCCGGCAAATGCCAACTACACGATTCAGCGGTTCAAGGGGCTGGGTGAAATGATGCCGCAGCAGTTGTGGGAAACCACGATGAATCCCGAGACGCGAACCCTGAAACGTGTGACGGTAGACGATGCTGCCGAAGCTGACCGCATCTTCACAATCTTGATGGGCGATCGGGTGGCACCGCGCCGCGAGTTCATTGAAACTCACGGTTCGAGGTTGGCGCTGGCGGATCTGGATATCTGACTCTAGATCTTTGGGGTTGAGAGGGTTGGGGTTGGTGGGCCAGCACTGCTGGTTGAGCAGCGGGGTCGGGGTGCCCACCGGCTGGAAGTTTGAGGCGGCTAGGCTTCAGCCGGTCAGGTTCAACAGGCGGATCTAGTAATCCCGTTGCCGGGGGACGCCCATTAGATTGGTGTGATGCACGCTTGCGTACCAACCGGCCAGACGCAGGCGAGTGTTGCGAAACAGCTGAGTGGAAGTCATGGCATGCGGCTAATGCTGTCCACTTGCACCTGCCCCTGTCGGCATGAAATCGGTGTGAAAGCACTTCCCCACATCGCCGTGCCCCTTTGTTTCAACGCCTCGCTCTTCCCTTTCAACGCCTCGCCTCTTTGAGTCTGAGCTTCGCCTCTTCATTTCAGTGCCTCGCCATCCTACTTCAAGGCCTCGCCGTTTTCTCGCAGTGCCTCGCTGCT
>JANNOU010000058.1:0-33710 GCA_031399305.1 Leptolyngbya sp. SOY_34_metabat_272 | reverse complement strand
TGCGCCACTGCCGCCAGAGTTCATATCAATTGTCCAGTCTGCGCGGTTCGCTGAAGGGCCAAGCAGGCGTCTTGCGCGCCGCCCCCGAGGTTCCCGAGGTTGTTGTGCCGCCGAAGTCGGTGCCCGAGCCTGGCACTTCGGCGGCGCTATTGGGGGTTGCCATCGCGGCGGTAGCGGCTCTGGGGCGACGCAGTTTGGCCTGAGCCCTAGAACACAATCGTCCAGCCTTCGCGGTCGGCTTGGGCCTGGGTGTAGGACACGCCGTCTACCTTGAGGCCCTGAGGGTTGAGCAGGGTGATGATGCCGCCTTTGTTGCTCAGTTGCAGGGTCTGGGGCAGGGGAATCTGGCGGGTTGCCCCGGCGGCGAGGCTGCCGGAGAGCGGGTGCTTGCGCTTGTGCTGGTCGGCGATTGCCCAGCCGCTGAGGTCGATGGGCTGGGGTGAGGGGTTGAGCAGGGTGACGGTCTCGGCTTCGGGGGCTGGACCAACGGGGTTGACCAAGGCGGCGAGAATGCGCACCAAGCCGTCGGGTTCGGGGCCAACTAGGCGATGACCGGTCTGGTCGTCGGTGTGCCAGGTTTGCGACTGGAATTTGAGGAAGAGGGCAACCCAGCGCTGCTCGGAGGGGAAGTGGATCAGCAGGCCGCCGTCTTGCCAGACGCCATCATCGCCCTTGAACTTGGCGTCATTGCCCTGGTTCATGTGGATGTCGTGGATGCCATTGCCGGGCTTGAAGCCGAAGATTTTGTCTTTGGTGTTGGGCTCGGGTCCCCAGCGTTCGCCGAAGGCATAGACCAGGGCGTCTTCATCGGCCATGGCCCGCTGGATGTGTCGGTCGATTTTCTCGTTGAGGTCGTTGTCGGGTCCGGGCACCTCGAATGGTAACGGGATCATCTGAGTGCGGTCGAAGAGGTTGCCCCGGATGAAGTCGAGGGCTAGGCCGCCGGGTTTGGACTCTAGGGCTTTGAAGCCGAGGGGCAGGTTGGGCAGGTTGGCGGTCAGCGGATGTTGGAACTGTTCGTCGATTAGATACTCCAGCTCAGAGGGGCTGAGTTTTGATTTCACGTTCACAGCGATGCGATAGTCGGTGTCGTCATCGACGAGGTGAACCTGGTAGTGGGCGTTGGCTGTGACGGCTAAGCGACGCCCAATGGGACGCCCCTTCAAAACGCCGTAGCTTTTCAGCGGCATGATTTTCTCCTGGAAAGAGACAAAAGGCCAAGCTAGCGCTGGTCTTGCCAAGCCCGCTACACACCTGGGCAACAGCCCTCCGGACAAAGTCATGCA
Source organism: Leptolyngbya sp. SOY_34_metabat_272 (assembly GCA_031399305.1). GTDB lineage: Bacteria > Cyanobacteriota > Cyanobacteriia > FACHB-261 > FACHB-261 > FACHB-261. The sequence continues at coordinate 32,424 of JANNOU010000058.1, read as the reverse complement.
ACTCAAACTTGCGGCTAGGCCGCGAACGTTGGAGCTTTGGCCTCAGAACTCGGAACTTCGACCTCAGGGCTCGGAGCGCCGAGCCTAGAACTCGGAACTTCGAGCCATTTCCTCGACTTTCCAGGCTTGGCGCTTGGGAGGCCAAGTTCTGAACTCGGATTCTGGAGCTGATTGCTCGACCAGTTGGTCTTGGAACTCGAGGCTCAGGGCTCGGAGCTGGGCCACCCAGGTTCTGGGCGGCAAGCCCCGACCTCCTAGCCTGAGCGGCTGACCTGGGAGCCGGGCTGCGAGGCAAAGTTATAATGCGGCTGGAGTTGCCCGCCAACCTTTGGACCCCCAAGGCTGTTGCTTTAGCGGTGCTTTTGCAGAGGGATTAAAGGCTAGACGATGATGGGTCGGTGAACCTCAAGCAGTCGCTGGGAGGCAGAGGGCGAGTCATCCTAACCTCTTCGACGTTGTACCAGTATTCCTTTGAGCAACAGGGAGCGGAGCTGGCGGTTTATACCCGTTATCTAGTGGAAGGGATTCGGACTGGGGCAGCGGATCTGGATAATGACGGATCGATTTCGGTCAATGAGTTGCACGATCACGTGAGGGAGAAAGTTCGCAAAGCGGCTTCTTCATCTCTGAGCCTCTCCCGCTAGGTTCTGAGGCCGACGCACCCACTTCAGAACCTCTGCCCCCGCTAAAACTCCGAGCTCTGATGGGCTTGAAGCTTGTCTTCTTCTGAACTCGGGGGACCGTCCTGCCGCTCGCGCATCGACTGATACAGAGCTACATTCACCTGACCCCCCATCAGCAGAGCTAGCGAACTCAACCACAGCCACAGCAGCAGCACAATCACCGCACCCACCGTGCCATATGCCTGGTTGTAATTGCCGAATTGCGAGACATACAGCCGAAACAGACCCGACACCGCGACCCACAGCAGACTGGCACACAAAGCACCAGGCAACAGCGGTGTGCCTTTGCGTCTGGCGCTAGGGCCATAGCGGTAAAGCATCATGCAGGCCATCGTGATGATCCCCAAGGCAATCGGCCAGGTCAGCAGTTCCCAGACCCAGAGCACTAGCGAGCCCACCGGATCCAGCCCCACACCTCCTGCCTGTGTCGCCCCCCAGCGCAGCACCACGCCGCTGAAAAACACCACGCCTGAGGCCACCCCAATCAGCACCAGCAGCGCCAGCATCAGCGCCAGCGACACCAGCTTGCTTTTCCAGAACGGGCGTTGCTTCTCAGAAGGCACTTCATTGCTGAGATCCAGCGCCGTCATCGCAGCGCTGACCGCTCCCGACCCCGCCCAGATTGCACCCAAAAAACTCAGCGACAGTAGCCCGCTACTCTGGCCATAGCTGACATCGCGCACATAGCCGTCCACCAGGCTCAGGACCTCCTGCGGCGCGACCTGCCGGATCTGGTCCATGATCGCCTGAAAAGTGTCTTGGGAAGACCTACCAAACAGGCCCACAGAGGTCAACACCGCCAGAATCGCTGGAAAAATCGCCAGCATGCAGCTGTAGGCCATCTCCGAGGCCAGGCCGGGCAAGCGGTTTTGACCCGCGTTTACCAGGGCGGTCTTCACAGTGCTTGGGGTGAGATGTTTGAAGTATTCAGGAAGATGACGCTTCATGGGCAAAGCCTAGCAAGCTCAACGGCATTTCAGAGTCTGCCCCGAGATTGAGCTGCCGATGGAGACAGCGAGCCGATTCAGTCCAACCGCTAGGCTGTCTCAGATGAGCGGGTTGCTTCTGACGGCGTGCCAGTTGCAGGATTCGCGTTGCTACACCGAACTGGCTAAGTTCAGCAACTGTCTAGGAGACGATCCCATGCATTTTGGTTTGTCGCCTTTGCCAGAGCTGATCAAATCTACCAAGAACGCAAAGCTAGCAAAGATTGAGCCCCAGGCTTTTTAGCGCCGCGACACTGTCCGTCGCGTCAGCAACGAGCCGAGGCGCAAGCGATTGACGACATAGAGGGGCAGCTGGTAGTACTCGACCAACAGCCAGCCCACCAGACTCAGGTGGGCCAAAAAGGTCAGAGCCGTCCAGAGCAGCGGAAAAAAGCTGAGCGAGCTACCGGGCGCAGGCGGAAACGTATGCTGTGCCACCCAGATCAGGCTGGGTGGCAGCAATACCAGTGCCGCGCCGACGATCCAGACCATCCAGCTCAGCTCAGGGCCGCCGGGCTGCACCGACTGCCAACCCCGCCCGGTCCAGCGCCAGCGCAGAGGCTGGGAACTATCCTCGACCCGCAGAGAGCTATCCGTCAGATCAACCGTAAAGATGTGGCGGCAAAAATTGCAGGCGAACGCCTCGGTCAGCAACAGCGCCTGAATCTGACCGTGACGACAGACTGGACAGGGATAGATTCCCTCATAGCTCAGGGACTGGGGCAGCGAAGCGCTGCGTGAAGACTGAGGCGAAAGCTTGTCTGTCATGGCCGTCAACCAAAGCCGTGCTCAAGAGTAAGGCTGTTCTTAACCTACTGTCTCAGACCTGAGAACCGGAACCTTCGCATCCTCCTAAATTCTTTAGGTCAGAGTCTTGAGGCCAACTGGGGCAGCCGATGACATACCCCAGTTGTACGACACTCCCTAGCGCCGAATCGGCGTACCACAGGGATAGGTAGCAATCGGCTGGCGCTCCACCTCGTCCGCGCGCATCTCAGCTGTGCTGGGCACTTCTGCCAGATGGAACGCCTGGGTTTTCTTCTGTTCGGCGGGCTGGTTCAGCGCTTCCAGATAACGGTCGCGCAGGGTGGTCATCAGTGCCTCGCGGCGGTCGTAAAGGCGCTTGAGCGGGCGCGGCGGGCAGGTGTTCAGCACATAGGCGGTGAGCAGTGGCAAGGCGATGGTGCTGTCGGTGTAGCAGACCACCGTATCGCGCAGCGCGTCGGGATCAACCTTGCCCCAGCTCACTGCCTCGCTGGGTACCGCCCCAGAGAGGCCGCCCGTGTCGGGACGGGCATCGGTGATCTGGATGAAATAGTCGTGCCCGCGCTCCTCCAGACCCAGAACCTCGTGGATCTGTGGCTGAGTTTGCAGCAGGAAGTTCTTGGGGCTACCGCCGCCCAGAATCACCGCAGCACTCTTACCCTCGTTGTCCCGCGCGGCGTAGACGATGGCAGCGGTCTCGTTCACGTCCTCAGACGGATCTAGGATCAGCTGCGAGCCTTCTAGCGCCAGCGCCGCCACATTCATACCGATCGAGCTGTCGCCAGGCGAGGAGGTGAAAATCGGCACGCCGCACTCGTAGGCCGTCGCCAGCAGACAGGAGTTCTGAACCCCCAACTGAACCTCTACTGCGCGCACGTACTTGCCCAACAGGTGGTGGAACTCGGCGGTGCCCATGCGCTTCTGAAAGGCAGGGGCTTTGAGAACCTCGCGCACGAAGGCGTCAGTCTGCAGCAGCACGTCGTAGTCGAAAACAATGTCGTAGATCCGGATGCGCTCCTCTTGGCGCAGCTTGACGTCATCGACGAATGGGTTAGAGCTGTAGAGTTCCAGCCCCAGACCGTAGTGCAGATCGTGATAGAGGTTTGCCCCGGTGCTGATGATGTAGTCCACCAAGCCATGGCGTACCAAGGGAGACAGCAGCGACACGCCAAAGCCGGCAGGGGTCAGCGCGCCCGAGAGACTCAAGCCCACAGTGACGCCCTCGCGCATGACTTCGGTCTGGAGTAAGTGCGCGATCTCGCGCAAACGGGCAGAGTTGTAGGCAACAAAGTACTGGTCAATCAGCTCCACAACACCGATTTCAGTCGGCATGGGAACCGGCGACAGCTTCCGGCCAAGTAGCTTAGACATCACAAAGCTCCGATGAGAGGGGTTCGCGAGGGATTCGAGTAAAGAGCTTGAGTTCAGACGCAGCCGAACAGCTCCAGGACGAGCCATGACGCTAGATGCTTGGTAGTCGTCCAGGCAGAGATCAGAGTGCGTTCAGCTCACTGTTCAGTTGACTATTCAGTTGACAAATTCAGTTGGCAAAAGCTTGGACAGTTGAGGCTTGACCGGTCCAGTTCGAGCCTGGGAGCTGCGAACCTGCAGTTACAGACCGGTCAGCGCATACTGGGCCCTTCACACCGATCCGCCCAAGATAGAGCGGGATCGCACAGGCGCTTACGCTTGAGCTTCATTTCCAGATACCACAGGTCGAGCCTGAGGTCACTAGCAGAGGCGGAGTAGTTCAATTCCGGTTTGGTCTCGCGTGAACTAAACAGCTTCTTTCCAAGATCTTATCACTGAACTTCAGTTGGCGCTAATTCACTCACGCCTCGCCCAAACCCAGTGCCAGCAATGTAATGAGTGCCCTCGCCGCTCCCAACACAAGCTTCAAACCGGAAAAGGTGGAAATCTTCTGATAGCTTAGATAAGCTCGGAGCCGGTGCAGTCATGCTAAAGGTGTGTGTCTCGGTCTGTGTGTTGGGGCAACCCTCTAGATTGATTCAGCCATGATACTTAGAAGACTCTTGCCTCGCCTCGGTCTCTCCTGTGCCATGCTGGCAACTTTGCCGTTCGCCTCTGATCACTTGCTGGAGCAGATACAAGCACCTGATATTTTTGGTGGCATTGCGGCTATTGCCTCCTGCCTGGGCGCCTCACTGCCGATCCTGCAGCTATTCGGCAAGTTTGCCGATCGCTATGCCGATCGTTCCTAAGTTCATCAGCGCCCCCTCAACCCGCTTTAAAGTCTCTAAAAACTGGTGAACCCGGCACTCAGGTAGTGATCCCCGCGCTAGTCTAGTCCCAATCGGCTGGAGGTTGTTTCTGCCATGAACCCTGATCTCGACGAGGTTAGCCTCAATGACTACTCAGACCTTCTGCGCCCACTGATCGAGGCGGAAGAGCTGGAACTGCTCAGCGACGAGAATGAGGAGCTGAACCTCGCTGACCCCGCAGCACTGGGCAGCCTGGTCATGGCCCTGAACTGGGAGTAAGCGCTCAGGACCCCAGATATCCCTCAAACAGCCAGTCGCAGCCGATGGGGCGAGCCTGTACGCGTTGCAGCTCCAGAGCTTGCCTCATTGTCGTTAGGCCCAGATCGCCAACCGGGGTGAAGCCTTGGCCCCCGATCAGTTTGGGCGCAACGAAAGCTAGGACTTTCTGGACTGCGCCCGCTCGGATCGCCTCAGCCGCCAGCGTGCCACCACACTCCCAGAGAACGCTCAGCAAGCCTCGCTGATAGAGGTGGTCCAGAGCGGTAGCTGGGGTCAGCGGCCGCAGCTGCACTACTTCGACGCCGTGTTGGCGCAGTGGGCTGAGGGCGGGATCAGCGTCAGTCAGAACCAGGGTGGGAGCTACTTGCACCTGCCACAGATGTGCCTGCTCGGGCAGCTGCAAGCTACGGCTCATCACTACGCGCAGTGGATTGCGACCCTCGGGCAGGCGGCAGGTGAGCTGGGGGTTGTCCTGCCGCACGGTGTTGCCGCCGACGATCACTGCGTCGCAAGCGTTGCGCAGGCGGTGAACCTCGTGGCGCGCGGCCTCGCCGGTGACCCAGAAGCTGTGGCCACCGGGTGCGGCGATATGACCGTCTAAAGTCATGGCGTACTTGAGGATGCCGAAGGGGCGCTTGTGGAGAACGCGGTGGACGAAGGCCTCGTTCAATTGCTGACAGGCCGCCGCTTGGACGCCCACACTCACCTCAACACCGTTGGCCCGTAAGCGCTCGATGCCGCTGCCGGATACGCGGGGATCCGGATCGACCATGCCCACCACCACCCGCGCTACGCCTGCCTTCAAGATGGCTTCGGTGCAGGGGGGGGTGCGTCCGTAATGGTTGCAGGGCTCCAGATTGACGTAGAGGGTGCTGCCTTGGGCGCGATCCCCGGCCTGGCGCAGGGCAAAGACCTCGGCATGAGGCTGACCCGCACTGGGGTGGAAGCCCTCGCCCACGACCTGATCCCCTTGTACAATCACCGACCCTACCAAGGGATTGGGTGCCGTGCGGCCTTGGGCGCGGGCCGCAAGTTCTAAACAGCGGTCCAGCCAGGCGCAATCAAGGGGATCAGGCGCGCTCATCGCTGGGCCAGCCGCCAACTTTCCAGGGCGGCTAGCTGAACTTGGCTGAGGGGCACCTGCTGGCTGCGGGCCAAGCGAGCGCAGTCCTCGTACTCGGGTTGGACGTGGAGAATCGTCTGGCCTTGGCTGGCAATTTTGAGCTGCACCGGGCCGAAGGCGGTCTCTAGGGTCTTGAACTCGCGGGTCAGGATTGAGCGCTCTTGGATACGGCGGCGGACGCCCAGGGTACCGGCCTCCCGGAACAGGAGCGCCTCGCAGCGCTCTAGGTCTGCGGGTTTGCAGAGCACCGTGAGCAGCAGACCGGGACGCGATTTTTTCATCCCCACCGCCTGGGTGAAGAAGTCCAGGGCTCCGGCGGCCAGCAGCTGGTCAAACAGATAGCCCACCACCTGAGGGCTGAGGTCATCGACCTGGGTCTCCAGGACGGCGATCGGTTCGAGCCCGGCGGTAGCGGCAGTTGCGGCATGAGTGTGTGGGGCTTCGGTGTGTGCATGAGCGTGGAGGTGTCCCTCGGCGGCACGCGGCTCGCCGAGCCAGAGGCGTAGGATGTTGGCAATCGGCGTTTGCTGCGTGCCTGCGCCCAAGCCGATTTTGCGTAGGATCATGGGCGGGCAGGGGCCGAAGGCTTGGGCGAGGCTGACCATCAGCGCGGCCCCTGTGGGCGTGACCAGCTCTCGCTCAATGCCGTTGTGATAGATGGGCACCCCGCGCATTTCCCAGAGCCGCAGTACGGCAGGCGTGGGCACGGGTAAGCGTCCGTGCGCCGCGCGGGTCGTGCCGCCGCCTGTGGGCAAGGCAGAGCAGTAGAGGGCTTCAATCTGCAACCAGTCAAGGCCCAGGCAGGTGCCGACGATATCGACTAGGGCATCGGTTGCGCCGACTTCGTGGAAGTGAACCTGTTCGGGCGGGATGCCGTGGACGGCGGCTTCAGCGATAGCCAAGGTTTGAAAAACTTTGAGGCTCCAGGCTTCGGCTCTGGGGGGCAGCCCTGCCGCTTGGATCAAATGCTCGATTTCGGGCAGGTGGCGGCTGGGGGGATGGTGGTCGGGGTTGTGCTCAACCGTGAGATCGACGTGAACTTTGGTGGCCTGCTGACCGTTGCGCTGGACCAGTTCGGAGCGCAGGTGGTACTCGTCGGACATGCCCAGTTTTTCGAGCTGTTCGCCCAGATAAGCCAAGGGGACGCCAGCGCTCACTAGGGCACCAAGGCACATGTCGCCAGCCAGCCCAGTTGGACAATCGAGGTAGGCAATCCGCCGCTGCATAGGACCCTTCTGCTGCTTTTGTAAAATCTACCCCTATCTAACCAGGCGCAGAGACCCGGCGGGGGGTTACCGAGACCTTAACCAGGCTCGGATTTCCTGAATCAGCCACTGGCGCTCGACCTGATTCAGGCCGGGTGTGCCGAACGAATAGGTTTGGCGGTCGGTTTGCATAATGACTCCCGGCACGGCCTGGCCAGCGTCGCGAATGTCTTGGATGAATGATGTCTGGCCTTGCGAGCGCCAAATCGGAATATCAAATGATTCAAACTGGATTGTAAAGTGCTCGCGATCAAAGTAGACGAGCGTCTGGACAAATCCCAGTGCCAGCCCAGCGCCCAGCACAATCAGCAAACAAACCAAGACTTCCAAGATCGCGCCAGTGATGAAGGCAGTGAGCGCAAAGACAAACAGCGTGCCCAGCAGGGCAAGAGTGACGATTACCCATTTGGAAATCGTGGGCAGGCTGAGCACGCCCGAGATCTGAATACGCAGCTGTTCCGGCGATTTCTGCAGTCGAATTCGCTGGTTGGCTGAGCGCTGCGAGACCCATTGAGCCTCGGCCTGCCGAGGCTTTTTCAGCGCCTTCAAGGCCTGACGGGCGGTGCTAATTCGACGTTCTAAGGCGGGTTCAACCAGCGCCTGAACCCAGCTCACCAGGCTGGGATTGACGCTAATTCGGTCGGCAAATTGAATGCGCAGATCGCTCTGAGGCAGATCGGCTGGGGCGGTGCCCGTCAACAGATGAATCAGTGTGGTGCCCAAGGCATAGAGGTCTGACGCAGGCACAGCTCGCCCCCAAAATTGTTCCAGCGGGGTATAGCCGCTGCTGCCTACCACGGTGAAGGTCGCCCCCTCGGCGGTCGTGCGGGCCTGTACGGCTCCAAAATCAACTAAATAAATCCGTTCGTCTTCGCCCAAAATTAAGTTGCTCGGTTTGATATCTCGATGCAGCACCGGAGGGCTGAGTTCGTGCAAATAAATCAGAATGCTGAGCACTTCGGTGGCGAACCGGCGCACTTGTGCTTCTGTGAAGTGTCTGCCCTGGTCAAGCAGTTGTCGCAGCGAAGCGCCGGGGATATAGTCCTGCACCAAACCGAAACCGATGAACTCCGAACTTGAGCCTAGATCCAAAGAAAAATAGTCTCGGTAGCGGGGAATTTTGGGATGATCGAGATTCTTCAAGACTTGGGCTTCGCGCTCAAATAGCTTGAACTGATCCCAGTGCATTTGCGGCCCAAAGGCTAGCAGTTTGACCACGACTTGCTCGGGCGGCTCGACTTGCAAATCTTGGGCCAGCCAGGTTTGGCGCTCGGCGTTCTGTCCCAGGCGGCACTGGAGTTGGTAGCGGTCGCGCAGCACCTGTCCTGATTCCAACACGGGGTCGCTCCGTCCTCACTGCCAGGCCCAATTCCAGGGTAACTGCCCAAGAAGCTGGGGACCTTGAGCGCAGAACTCAAAGCCCCAAGCTCAATGCTCTAATCCTCGGCCGCTAACCTCGGAACTCCGAGCAAAAAGCCCGAAGCTTCGGGTTCAGAACTCGGGACCCCGAGCAAAAAGCTCAACCCTTCCAGCCCAGAACTCGGAACTTCGCGAAAAAAGCTGTAACGTCCAAGATCCGAGCGCGAAGCTTCAAGCTCAGCACAGCGAACCGCACGACTAAGGCCTGACTCGGGCCTGACGCAGGGCTTCAGCCTTGCCGATGCGGTAGCAAAGAATACTTCACTGACTCAGCAGTCTGTACGGGTCGTAGGCTGCCACTCAATCGAGATGTCCAGACGAGATTTCCCCAACCGTCTGCATATCAGAACTTCACAAAAGCACTAGCTAGTTGCAAAGATTTGGCGGGCATCCGTAAGTTCGCTGGCCTCAGGTAACGGAACTCAGTATATTCACAGTCAGGGCAACTGACTCATGCAACACCGACTGAAACCATTAACGGTGAGTTATGACAACATTTAATCTTGTAGCTTCTACCGCAGCTCAGGCTGCTGAGCTGGAACTCCATCCCTCCGTGACCAGCCGCGCCAAGCGCTGTTTAGACATTCTGGGGGCGCTAGTCGGGCTGAGTCTAACCGCCGCCGTCGCAGTTCCCGTCGCGATTGCCACCTGTCTGGACAATCCAGGTCCCATCTTTTACAGCCAGGTGCGCTGCGGTCTCAAAGGCCGCACCTTCCGCATCTGGAAGTTCCGGTCGATGGTCGTCGAAGCCGATAAGCTCAAGCACTTGGTCAACAACGAAGCCAAGGGCGGCATCTTCAAGAACCGCAACGACCCCCGTGTGACGCGTGTGGGCCGCTTCCTACGCCGCACCAGCCTGGATGAGTTGCCTCAATTCTGGAACGTCCTGATCGGCGACATGAGCTTGGTGGGCACCCGACCCCCGACCGTGGATGAGGTCATTCACTACCAGAAACACCACTGGCAGCGCTTGAATGTCAAGCCAGGGATCACAGGCGAATGGCAGGCCAACGGTCGCTCGACTGTGACCGACTTCGAGCAGATCGTCAAAATGGATGTGGACTACCAACACAAGTGGTCCGTCCGCTATGACTTGAGCTTGATCCTCAAAACGATTCAGGTCGTCCTGAACAAGCACGGCGCTTACTAGCCGACTCTTCACTGCTGAGCTGGGCTTAGATTAGGCCCTGTTCTGACCCTGTCGCACTCGGTCCAGCCAAGCCAAGGGCAGCAGCAGTAAACCTACTAAGACCACGACCAGATAAAACGGCACCCAAACCAAAATGGCAATTGAGCGAACTGCCAGGGTTGCCAGCACCCGGCCCATACCGTCCTTTGGCTGTGGCGTGCTGGTAGCCGGACCTGAAAGCGACTCCGTGCAATCAGCCACTGGTTGCCTGGACGCCAGGTTCATGCCGTTACCTTCAGCCGTAATGTCTACATAGCCAGGGTAAGAGAGGATTAAGGGAAAGCGACGCTTTACGTAAAATTTGTAACACTTCTGGTGCAGCCGAAATCAGGGGCTAGAGGCCTGACAGCCCGGCCCAGAGATGGAGGAGTGCAGTTACCGTCGGACAGTCTCTATCCGCCAGAGGGTATTGGTTTCGGCAACAGGTTGGAGCTGGTAGTCCAGCGCTTGGGTCAGCCCAGCCTTCAGGGAGTCAGAAGGGCTAAATACAAATACCTCGCTGAACCCGTCAGGAATCTGCGGCAGGTTGGGCTCACGCACCAGTTGGAGCTGCACTCTGGCATCCAACAGGTGGGTGAGCGACAGCATGTGGCCTGGATTCTGATCGGAGGAATCGGTGATCACTAAGGGACGCTCGGCTCGGTTGACCACGCGCGCGGCCTTAGGATTTTCCGCGCCAAAGGCGTTGTGCCAGCCGATCTGGGTGTAAGAACTAATTGCACAGCACAACAGGCCGCTGGAAGTCAGCACGACCAGAATAACTCGCCAAATCCGCTGGCGAGAATGGGTCAGCTGCGTGGTCACAGCGTAGGCAACCGCCAACTGAATGCCCAAATAACTGGGGATGAGATAGCGGGGGATGGTTGAGCGCTGCCCGCCGGAGATCAGATCCGGCAGGGTTAGGGCGAGAGCAGTCGCGCCGATCAGGCTCAGCACAAATCCCCAGATCTGCGGCGGGGTGGTGCGGCAGAGAAAATAAATCGAATAGCCCGTCAGAGCCGTGATGCTGACTGCCAACATTACCTGAGCCGGGAAGGTCAGGGGGTGATCGGGACCGAAGTTAAACACATCTTGATTGGTAAAAACCAGGCTGAGGTTGAAAAACCACCGCCGCATCAACGTATCCTCGCCGGACCACAGAGGCAGCGGCTGGGTCACCCAGCCCGTTCGGTTCTCGACTTGCGAGACGTTCAGGGCAACGGTCAGCAGCCAGGGGACAAACAGCCCTAAACTGGCGGCGGTGGCCAGCAGATATGCCGTGGCTCGTTTGCCGGGTCGGAAGCCTTTGCCGGGTCGGAAGCCTTCGAGCACAGCGACATAAACGCCATGCCCAATCGTGACCAACATTGAAAAGAGGAATGTGTAGAGATTCAAGACTGAAGCGGCGGCATACGCCCCCCAGCCTAGCCCCGTTTTAAGACGCAGCGCTCGCAGTAAGGCAGCGCTCGCAACTAAGGTGGTCACCGTCCACAGGCTGTACTCTCGGGCCTCTTGCGCGTACAGCACATGGAAGGGTGAGGCGGCCATCAAGGCCATGGCGATCCAGCCGATGGCCGGGGACTGGAAGAGTTCTAGACACAGCCAATAAGTGCAGGGGAAAATCAGCAGGCTGATCACCGCTGACAAGCTTCTGATCACGGTCACAGAATTGCCGAACCCTTGCACCCACAGCCTGACCAGGACAAAGTACAACGGCGGATGCTGAGGCTCCTCTAGGGCTAGGCCCTTGACAGTGTCGAACCAGCCTTTTTCAGGGTTGACATCCTGATATTTTCGCAGGTCGCTGACGCTCACGGTACGGCCATTGAAAGCTTGCTGGATGTATTCAGCCTCGGTGTAACCCGAAATTCTCAGTGATGTATAGGCTTCGTCATACCAGTACATCTTGTGGTCAAGGTTGATGAAGCGCAAAAAAGTACCCAACACCAAGGTGCTCACGACGAGAAGTCGTAGCCAGTTCCAAGGCAACTCATCCTTCTTTTTCATCAGTGCGCCCAACTGGTAGCCACCCCGGCAATCTCCAAGCTTAGTCTGAAGCAGCCGTTTGGGTCCCTGACTGAAACGGTTTAGCTTTGTTCCTGAAGTCGCAGTTAAAGCCTTGTGCTGAAGCCTCTAATCTAACGAATCTCGTCAGTCAACTTCCGCTAGATAGATTTCTGTAGAACTCTCACTTTGGGGGCTTTTGCTGGAGGTCGCTGCGCAAGTCTTCAAGGGACTGCTTAAGCGTTTCGGTGACTTCGCTGGCCTTGGCTTTGGCTTTGGACTGGAGGTTTTTGCTAGCATCCGTCGCTTTGGTACCCAGGTCTCCGGCAGTTTTGCGCATGCTTCGCTGGACCTCTTCGGCTTTGTCTGCGGCCTTTTCGCTCAGGTCGTCCGCTGCCTGGCGGAGGTTGCCTCTGACCTCCTGGGTCACTTTGCCTGCCGTTTTCGAGAGTTTGGCGGCCTGGTCTTTGGCCTGCTCCTGAAGGTTGTTGGAGACTTGCTTCGCCTGCTCGCCAGCCTTCTGAGCCAGTTTGGCTGCCTGTTCTTTGGCTTGCTTGAACAGATCCATAGAAGTTCGCTGCGCCACTGCACCCCAAGCTTACCTTGTCGGACATCGGCTGAGCATTGGGGCCAAATCCCTCAAACCGGCAATCATGCTCCTGACGCTTGTAGCCGTTCACCTGATACCTGCCGACAGGCTCCTGACATCTGTTGCTATCCGTCTGGCAGCTGTCAGTCTGCTCCTGACACTTGTGGAGATCCTCCCCACACTGTCGCCAGAGCCCCTGGAACCTGCGGCAGAGCCCCTCACGCCGGTCGAGAACTAGCGTAGGGTTGTGGAACTGGACCTAGTAGCCGCTCAGAAGCCCTTGACGTTTGGCCAGACGCTCAGCCCAGCCGAAAACTAGCAGCCCCAATGCAAAGTAACCAACCCCATTACCCAAGGCCAGCGCGAATAGTCCTAGGTCAAAACCCTGCCCCCGTGCCATCAGATCCCGCAGCATGCCTGCGCCCGGCGTCATCGGCAACAGCGCCAGACCCTGCAGGGAATCTTCGGCAGGCACGCCCAGCAAAAACAGCAAGAAGAACTGGGAAAGGCCCAGCAGTGACTGGATGCGTTTGAACAGCAGCGCCAAAGCGCCCATCGCAAAGGCCAGCCCATAAGCCCCCAGACACACCGTCGCCAGTGGCAGTAGCAAACTGGGCGGAAAGGAGAGGCGGCTACCCGTGAGCAGTAGAATCAGCAGCAAAACCACGCCCATCAGCACCAGCCGCAGCGTGAGGCTAGCGAGCGCCCGCGCTATAAAGACTTGAAGACCGCCAAACGGCGAGAGAAAAACTTGTTCGAGAGTCCCCGTTTGCGCCTCAATCTGCAGGCCAATGGCAATGTCGTTGACAATAAAAATTACCAGCGTCCACAGCACATAGCCGACCACAATGCTGTCCAAACGGTTGCCAAACTGCAGGTTGGGTCCGGCAATGTAGCGAGCGCTGAGGAAAAGCCCATAAAAAATCAGGGTCGTGATCACGACTCCGCTAATTGCCTCAACTGGATAGCGGACGAACTGGATCCAGTTGCGCTTTAGCTCGGCCCAAAACAGCTCACGCATCTCGCCCGTCTCGCACCAATTTCAAAAAGATCGCGGTGAGGTCAGCCTGGTCTTTTTCCACGCGAATCAAGGGTAAGGGCTTGAGGATCGCTAGTGCTTCATAGAGCCCTTCGGGCTTTCCAGCGTAAGTCATCTGGTCGGTCTGAAACAGCACCCCCAGTGCTGCCAATTTTGTCCTTTGCGCTGGCGTGAGCGTGCCGTCTACCTCAAGGCGATAGGCTGAGCCGGAAAATTGCTGGATGAGTTCGTCGGTGGGTTTCTCAGCCACGATCTCGCCGCCATTGATAATCGCCACCCGGTCCGAAATTTCTTCGGCTAGGTCAAGCTGGTGCGTGGTGAGCAAAATCGCGCATCCCTCTCGGGCGATTTCGCGCACCAGTCTCTTGACACTCTCGGTCGCCTCCACATCCAGGCCCAAAGTCGGTTCATCAAGCAACAGCAACCGGGGTTGATGGATAAGCGCAACTGCAAGAGCTAGCTTCTGCTGCATACCTCGCGACAGCGCCTGGACCGGCGCGCGGCGTTTGCTGAGCAAGTCGAAGCGCTCTAAAAGTTCCAGGCTGCGTCGTTGCGCGGCTTGCTGGCTAAGCCCCTTCAACACGCCAAAGTACTCTAAATTTTCTGCCGGTGTGAGCCGCCAATAAGTATTGCGATTGCCCTCTAGCACCGCCCCTAGCAGGCGCAGTGCCTGCGGATTGCGATGAGGATCTTGGCCTGCAATGCGCACCCAGCCCTGATCAGGCCGAATCAGACCCGCAATCATTTTGATCGTCGTGGTTTTGCCCGCGCCATTCGGCCCCAGAAATGCCAAGACCTCCCCGGCCAGCATCATCAGCGAGACGCCTCTCACCGCTTCCGTCAGCTTGCCTTTCTGTCGATAGGTTTTCCTAAGCTGATGAACCTCAAGGGCCTGAGTAGTCATGGGCTGGTCAAACTGCAGGGCTGATCCGGCTGAATGACGGCCAGTTTTGCCATGCTTGTTTACCAGGCCAGCGCACGCTTCAAGACGCCACGTACCGCCAGAATCGCCACCAGATCAAAGACCAGCAACGCCAGCAGCGAACCGCCCAAGGTCATGCCGCCCCAGGGAGCCGCCAAAACCGAGCTGCTCAAGGTCCAGGCCGGGTGCGTGTAGATGTAGCGAATCGGTTCAATGGCATGGGTCAGCGGGTTTAGGCTGACCACCCATTGCAGCCAAGTGGGCATGAAACTCAGCGGGGCCAGGGCGCTGCTGGCAAACAGCAAAGGCAGGTTCACCACAAAAATCACCGCGATCAGCTCCACATGCCCCGGCATGGCGAAGGCTAGCCCCAAGCTCAGCGCCGTCACCCCCAGCACCAGCAGCAGCACGATCAAGCCCATCACCCCCAGCCCCAACGCGCCTGGCAGCGCCGTGCCCAGCAGAGCACTCGCCAGCACCAGCACCGCCGTCTGGATCAGGCTCAAAGTGGCGATGAAGATGGAAGAGGCCAGAACAATCGAGAACCGGGAGACCAGAGGAGCCACCAACAGCCGATTCAGAAAGCCGAATTCGCGGTCAAACATCACCGGCAGGCCAGCATTGAGCGCGCCACCGAAGGCCGTGAACACAATCACGCCGGCCCCCAAGAATTGCGCGTAAGTCTGCTCAGTGCCGAACAAGCCAAGCGGCGCGTTTTGAAACAAGGCTCCAAATAGGATCAGCCACATCAAGGGCTGAATAATCCCCGCGACCAAGGTCGAAGGCCGACGCTGCAACTGAATGAACAAGCGGCGGGTCAGGGCTGCTGTCTCCTGCACAAACTCAGACCCCGCAGAGCGCTCAGCTGCTGGTGGGTCAGCCGGAATCTCCGCTAGCGTAGACCGGGTCAGTATGTCAAAGGTATTGCTCACCGCAGACCTCCAGACGCAAACTTAAGAATCATAAAACAGGAACAGATCACCTGAACTCCATGCTACCTCAACGCTTTTTGGCCGTTGTCTGCTCAGCAGTTGCCAAATCGGCATCGAGCAGAGTGCGCCCAGTCGCCGTGAGATAGACATCATCAAGGCTGGGACGAGATTGGGCCAGGCTGAACACCGGTAGCTCCGCTTGTAGCAGTGCCTCTCGCACCTTGGCGAGTGCCTGCTCCGAGTCTTTGACTACTAGGTTCAAGGTGTTTCCCTGCGCCGGGTTCACCACCACGGTTTGCACAAAGGGTAAGGGCTTTAGGATCGCTACTGCCCGCTCGACGTCCAGTTGTGGTGTAAATTCGCGGATGCGTAGGGTCACGCGGTCGCCGCCGACGCGGTCTTTCAGCGCTGAGGGTGTCCCTTCGGCGATGACCACGCCTTTGTCAATAATCGCCACGCGATCCGATAGCGCGTCGATTTCTTCCAGGTAATGGCTGGTGATCAAAACTGTGATCCCGACCTCTTTGAGCTGCCGCAGCAATTCCCAGATCGTGACGCGGCTCTCGATGTCCAAGCCCGCGGTTGGCTCGTCTAAAACCAGCACCTGGGGCCGGTGGAGTAAGCCGGTCGCCAGATCCAAGCGCTTACGAATGCCGCCCGAATAGGTGCCCGAGCGCTGGTCTGCCCATTGGGCCAAGTTCAGGAGCTTAATTGCCCAATCAATTCGCTCTCGGGCCAGGGATTTGGGCAGATGGTACAGATCGGCCTGAAACTGCAGCAGCTCGCGCCCGGTAAGGACCTTATCGAGAGCCACTTCTTGGGCGACGTAGCCCAGGATCTGCCGCACGGCCCGAGGATTGCCCGTGGCTGATTGGCCGCAGACTTCAAGCGTGCCAGAGTCAGGCTGCAGCAACGTGCACAGGCAACGCAGAGTCGTGGTCTTGCCCGCGCCATTGGGGCCAAGCAGACCGTAGATCTGACCGGTCTCCACAGTCAGGGAAACTCCCTTGACCGCTTCCACCGAGCCGTAGCGCTTGCGCAGGTCGCGGATCACGACTGCAGCATTCATGCCCACAGGCCTCCCAGTTTTGCCAGCAGCAGGGCTGTGTAGGTCTGCACTACGGGCAGACTGTCTACCCCCATGCCTACAAATAGCAACATGCAGTAGAGAATGGAGAACTTGAAAACGTCCCGTGCCGCCTGCGGATCTTCCGCCGCCCGAAATAAGTTCACAGCCTTAACGATAAACAGGCCTCCCAACAAGATGGCCACGAGCAAGTAGAATGGCCCCGCCACCTGTAATGGCAGCAGCAGCAGTGTAAACGGCACCAACAGTAGCGTATAGATGAGGATCTGATTAGCCGTCGGCTGGGAGCCCACCAACACCGGCAGCATCGGCACCCCGACCTTTTCGTAATCTTTGCGGATCATCAGCGCCAGTGCCCAGAAGTGGGGGGGTGTCCACAGAAAGATAATGCCGAACAGCACCCAGGCGGCCCAGCTCAGCTCACCAGTCACAGCTGCCCAACCCACCAAGGGCGGAATTGCGCCCGCCGCACCTCCAATCACGATGTTGTTGGGGGTGGATCGCTTGAGCCAGAGCGTGTAGACAAAGACGTACACCAAGATCCCCGACATCGCCAGCAGAGCGCTCAGCAAATTGGCGACCACGCTCAAGAGAGTGAACGATAACCCGGCTAGCACTAGGGCGAAGGCAAATGCCTGTCGGGGCTGAACTCGACCCGACGGAATAGGCCGCTTGCGGGTGCGCTCCATGTGGTAGTCGATATCCTGATCCAGGATGCAGTTGATCGTGTTGGCTGCGCTGGCCGCCAGCCAGCCGCCCAGCAGGGTCGAAACAAACAACACTAGGTCAACGTGCCCCTCACCTGCCAGCCACATCGCACCGGCAGTGGTGACGATCAGCAAGACGATGATCCGGGGCTTGGTGAGCTGGTAGTAGCTCTGTACAGTCTGCCAAGCCCAATACAGCCAGCCCGAGGCGACTGCGTCAGAGCCACTCGCGGGCGAAGCCGGAGTGAACTTTACAACAGAGGTAGACATTTCGAGTTCCAACCTTCCTTTAGCTCCCTGCCCGAACTGGGTCAGAGAGCAGAACGTCCAGATGTGCACCCGCTAGAAGCTGCGCCCGTTGTCGCAGAGAGAGCGTCGTCAACACGACTAAGCTGCCGAACAGCGCTACCCCAGTGACCAAGTGAGCCACGGTCAGAGGCTCGACCTGTAACTGCAGGCGAAATGTCGCTAGCCCCAAGCCTAGCTGTAGCAGCAATAAACTCCCTGCCCAGTAAGCGGCTCGCTTCGAACTTGAGTTCAGCTCTGGAGTGCGCCAGGCCACAACGACAACAGCCAGCACGGCCAACACCGCTGGCAGAATGCCGAACAGATGGTTGTTCATCACGCCACAGAGTAGCGAAGAGCCCACACAGGCGTGAAGCGCCCACTGCGAAGCCACCAACCCGCCCAGCAAACTTTGCGCGTAGATGACAATCGCTCCAGCCAACGCCACCCAGGGCAGCTTTCCAGCGTCGCCTGTAGCTGCGGAAGCAGGCGACAAACCGACCAGCAGCACTAGAAGCGTACCGAGGTAGAGCATCGCGGTGCCTAGATGGGCGGTCACAATGTCGAAGCGCAGCAGTTCAGTCACGGTCAGACCGCCCAACATACCCTGGACCAGCACTAGCACCAGCGCCAGCACCGACAGGCCGCTGACCCAGCGGGGCAAGGCGCGATAGTTCCAAAGAGCAGTGCCTGCCAGGATCAGCGTTAACAAGCCCACACTGCTGGCAACCAAACGATGAAACCACTCCAGGAACACCCGTAAATTCATCTGCGCCTGGGGGATCACCTCGCCATAGCACAACGGCCAATCTGGACAGGACAGTCCTGCATTCATCACTCGCGTTGCACCACCCAGGGCAATCAGGAACAAAGTGGTGCCCGCAACAACGAACAACAGCCCCCTGAGAAACCGCGCCGGGGGCAAGCGACGCCAATTTGCCTGTCCAGCACTGGAACCTTCGGAGACAGCGGACACTCTAGTCTCCCCGCCTGGTCCCCGCAGAACGTCTGTGTCAATCATGACTATGCATCAAAAAACTTGAGAAGTTAGACATCTTTCCCTTCGTTTCCCTTCGATTTCGGGTCAGTAGCCTAAGATCTCACCGTAATGAAGCTTTCAGACCAAGTCCTGAGCCTTAGGCATTTCTTTAGTTTGCTGTTCTAAATATTAATTTATCGCTCTTCACATTAGTTTGCAAATTAAGATTAGGGGGGAAGTCTCGACCCCTACCGCAAGTGTCCCTACCGCGCTTCACACGTGCGCGCTGACATCAGAGAGGCAGTGAGTGTGGATGAGGAGAATCTGTGCTACCAGAGAATAGGGTCAAGCTGGTGAAGTCAGTCAAGCCAAGCTACTGCGCAACTGCTGCGGATCCTGAAGAAATGGCTAAAGGTGGCCTGTGGGCCTACGAGGACTTCATAGCTTGATAGGTGTCTGAAGTAGTCAACGCAGTTTCCCAAATTCCATCCGTAGAGAGCCTTCTATAGATACCCGTGAGCATTTTTACCATTCTTCTTCGGACTGTCTTGGGCATTGCTGTTGCCGTGCTGGTAGTCTTGCTCAGCCTCTGGTACGGCCAGAATCATGGCCTGCTGCCAGTCCAGGCTTCCGAGCAAGCGCCTCTGGTCGATGGCCTGTTCAACTTCATGATGACCATCGCTACTGGCATTTTCCTGTTGGTTCAGGGAATCCTGGTTTACTCTTTGTTTGTGTTCAAACGCCGCAGGGGAGATAACAGCGACGCCCCACCGGTTCACGGCAACGTGCCGCTGGAGATCGTTTGGACCGCTATCCCGACAGTGATTGTGACCATCCTGGCGATCTACAGCTTTGATGTCTACAAGGCTGAAGGTGGCATTGAGACCATGACCCACCCCGCTGTTGCCCATGTTCACCACGAGCAGCCCTTCACGTTAGGCTCCGCAGCCTACGCCGCGACTCTGCCGGAGTCGGATGCGCTGCTTGCTCAGAGTATGGAAATGCCGGGAGCTGTCGAGGGGTCGTCTCAAATTGAGGTCAGCGTGGCGGCGCTGCGCTACGGCTGGCTATTCAGCTACGCGGACCTGCCGGATGTGGTCGATGGTGAGCTACATGTGCCAGTGGGGCGCGAGGTCAATCTGAAGATCACAGCCAACGATGTGAACCACGCCTTCTGGGTGCCGGAATTCCGGCTGAAGCAGGACGCCATCCCGGGTCGTGAAACCGTCATTCACTTCAAGCCCACACGCGTGGGGCAGTATGTGGTGCGCTGCGCCGAGCTGTGCGGCCCCTACCACGGCGCGATGAACACCAACGTGATCGTCCACACGCCAGAAGAATATGAGACCTGGCATCAAGAGCAGTTGGTTGCCAGCCGTGAGGCAGTCCATGAGACGGTGGCTGTCGCTCCGGTTCAAACTGCACAACCTGCCTTCTTAGCGGCTCATGTCCAGGAGTTGGGCATCCAGCCAGCGACCTTGAGCGCGTTTCGCTCGGCGATGGCTCACTCACATCAGCCTGCGGCGGTTGAGGCCAAGGGAAATTCTTAAGCGCATTGTCTTTAGGTCTTCAGGCAATCGCTGACTGTCACAAGGATGGGTTATGACTCAAGCGCAGCTTCAAGAGAGTGCCAGCTTCGCTGCCCCTTCGTCTGAGACGGGGGGCGGCAATTGGCGGGAATATTTCGGCTTCAGCACGGATCACAAGGTGATCGGTATCCAGTATTTGGTTACCACATTTGTCTTCTTTCTGATTGGCGGCGTGCTGGCGGAAGGGCTTCGCACAGAACTGGCCACGCCGGAATCAGACTTCGTCTCGCCAGAACTTTACAATGGCCTGCTCACCGTCCACGCCACGGTGATGATCTTCTTGTGGATTGTGCCCGGTCTGACGGGTGGCTTCGGCAACTATCTGGTGCCGCTGATGATCGGCGCGCGGGACATGGCATTCCCGAAACTCAATGCTGTAGCCTTCTGGATGATTCCACCCGCAGGCATCCTGCTGCTGAGCAGCTTCTTCTTCGGGGCGGCGGGCGCAGGCTGGACGTCCTACCCGCCCTTGAGCTTGCTGGATGAAACCAAGATCGGCGAAGCGATCTGGATTATTAGCGTGCTGCTACTGGGCACGTCTTCAATTCTGGGGGCGGTGAATTTCATCGTCACAATTTTGAAGATGCGCTTGCCTGGCATGGGCTTTTTTCAGATGCCGCTGTTTTGCTGGGCGATGCTCGCGACATCAGCCTTGGCTTTGGTCGCGACGCCTGTGCTGGCCGGTGCGCTGATTTTGCTGAGCTTCGATCTGCTAGCAGGAACGGCCTTTTTCAACCCCACGGGTGGCGGCGATCCGGTGGTGTACCAGCATATGTTCTGGTTTTACTCGCACCCGGCAGTCTACATCATGATTCTGCCCGCCTTCGGCCTGATTTCTGAGATTTTGCCGGTTCACTCTCGCAAGCCGATTTTTGGCTACGCCGCAATTGCGCTGTCTAGTTGTGCGATTAGCTTTTTGGGCTTAGTTGTGTGGGCACATCACATGTTCACCAGCGGCACTCCCGATTGGCTGCGCATGTTCTTTATGGTGGCAACGATGGTGATTGCCGTGCCCACTGGGATTAAGGTCTTTAGCTGGCTGGCGACAATCTGGGGCGGCAAGCTGCGTCTCAACAGCGCCATGCTGTTTGCAATGGGCTTTGTGTCGATGTTTGTGGTCGGCGGTCTGAGCGGCATCATGGTAGCAGCGGTGCCTTTCGACATTCACGTGCATGACACCTACTTTATAGTTGCCCACTTGCACTACGTGTTTTTCGGCGGCAGCGTGTTTGGCATTTATGCCGCTCTCTATCACTGGTTCCCCAAGATCACTGGTCACATGCTCAATGAGACCTGGGGCAAGATTCACTTCGTACTCACCTTCATTGGCTTCAACCTGACCTTTTTGCCCATGCACAAGCTGGGCATTGAAGGCATGCCTCGCCGGATTGCCCTGTACGACGAGCAGTTCGCAGGTCTCAATCTGGTCTGCACGATCGGGTCTTACATTCTGGCGGTCTCTACAATTCCCTTCGTGGTGAACGCGGTCTGGAGCTGGATCAAGGGTCCTAAGGCCCCGGATAACCCGTGGGATGGGTTGACTCTGGAGTGGATGACCAGCTCGCCACCTCCGGTGGAGAACTTCCGGGGCGAACCGGTCTTGGTCACCGGACCCTACGACTATGGGGTCGGCGATCGCAGCACGGAGGTCGATGTGCCCTTCTCGGACGCGCAAGATCCCGCGCTGGCTGCTGGGCCGGGTTCAGCCCTGCGGGCAGATCCAGATCCGAGTGTTGCGCTCCATGCCGACGACCGTCAGGACCCAGGCAACTCGAATCCGTAGCTAGAAACAGCCATGCAAGTCTCAAGCACTAGCCTGAAAGCCGAACTCAATCACTCCGTCGTCGCCGAGCATACGGCGGGCCATCACGCGGAACATCCAGACTACCGCTTGCTCGGCGTCCTGGTGTTCCTGATCGCAGAAAGCATGATTTTTTTGGGCCTGTTTGCGGCCTACTCGACCTTCCGCTTGGTGGCCGAAAGCTGGCCACCGGTGGGAACCCCCCACCTGGAGGTGCTCCTGCCAGGCATCAACACCCTAGTTCTGATCTCCAGCAGCTTCGTGATTCACAAGGCGGATGTCGCGGTCAAGAAGGACAATGTGCCCGGCCTGCGCCTGTGGTTCCTCGCAACTATCGCACTGGGCGTGATCTTTCTGGCCGGTCAGGTCTACGAGTACACTCACCTGGAGTTCGGCCTTAAGTCGAACCTGTATGCCAGCACCTTCTACGTCCTGACCGGCTTCCATGGCCTGCATGTACTGGTGGGGGTGCTGCTGATGGTCGGCGTCCTCTGGCGCACGCGCAAGCCCGACCACTACTCCAGCCAGAGCCACTTTGGGGTGGAAGCGACTGAGCTTTACTGGCACTTTGTGGATGTGATCTGGATCCTCCTGTTTCTGCTGCTTTACATCTGGTAGCGTCTAGCCACCTCGCTCACAGAGCCTCCCGGACCACCTGGAGGCTCTTTGCCCTTGCGGATCCAGAAACCTTTCGATTCATTTCACTTTGTCAAAATTGTGAGGGAAATTCTCTACAATTTGGGTCATTGAAGGCTGGAAGGTGATTGTTATGGAAAACCCAGGGAAATATCGCTTTGTTTGCACTCTCTCCTTTGGAGATATCTACGGTCAAATCATTGTCTGGTTGATTGTGATTTTCTTGACTTTGGCTGCGGCACTAGGATTGGGAATGACCAATCCGCTGTACGGTGCCATGGTCGTCGGTTTGGTTGTAGTTCTCTCCTTACCTTTCTTGTTGTTTGCTTTCGTAACTACCCTGTTCAGCCACATCGAGATTTATCCGGCTACGGCCAACAGCAAAACCGTTGATGGCAAAGTTCCAAGTGTTGCGGTTCGCTCCTAGCCTAGGGGCACCTGAAGGTTGGAGAGGGACGGAGGTGAAACACTTTCCGACTCTAGCTAGTAAGCTTTTAGTGAGGGGGTGGGCTGCTAGCCTGCCCCTTTTTCAGCATCTACAACGATTTTGGCAGGGATTTGTCCGGATCCGATAGGCTCAGCCCGGTCATAGATTGGACAGGAGATCGAGTTGGAACCTGGACAGATTGTTGCAATGTACCTGGGAACTTTTGCGTCCAGATCGGGCAATCTGTAATTACATCCGAAGATTCTCCCAGAGGAGCCACTTCGAGTATCTCGATCGGATTCGATGAAGTAGACGAACGCATGGTGATCGCTTATCCAGACTTTGCCATTCAGCCCAAGCACAGGCAACAGGGTTGGTCACTTTGGCAGCCAGCTGTGCAGGCAGTGAGAAACTAGATGTCAACCCCTGCCCCGTCGCCGCAACCGCTGACCGGCTTTCGACAGATTTTGGGTAACCGCGACTTTCTGGTCCTGTGGGGTTGCCAGATCAGCTCCCAGCTGGCGGACAAAATCTTACTGATTCTATTGATCGCCACGCTGAGCTCCTACAACCCGCCCGATGCGGTGGCCAATTCGATGCGTTCAGCGGTGACCGTGGCCTTCACCCTGCCCGCCATTCTGTTCGGTTCCGCCGCTGGGATCTATGTGGATCGCTGGCCGAAACAACGTGTTCTCTCGACCTGTAACTTGCTGCAGGGGCTGCTGGTCGTCTCGTTGGCGCTGTTGCCCGCCAACTTTCCGCTGCTACTGCTGATGACCTTTGTCGTTTCCACCTTCGTTCAATTTTTCGCGCCTGCCGAACAAGCGGCTATCCCTCTGGTGATCCGCCCAAGCGGACTGCTGGCCGCCAACGCGCTGTTCACGATGACGATCATGGGCTCTTGGATCGTTGGCTTCGCCATCGGTGATCCGCTGCTGAGCTGGGCTGGGGGCTGGTCGGCCCGCTTTGGGCCAGAGCTTTTGGTCGGCAGTCTGTACTTGCTCTCTAGCAGCCTGGCCATGAGCCTGAAGGTGCAGGAAGTCATCCCCGACAAGGGAACGCGCAAGCCCCACTTCTGGTCCGATCTCTGGCAAGGAATCGACTACCTGCGCACCAATCGCCAAGTTAGCAGCGCCATGCTGCAAATAACCGTGCTATTTTCGACCTTGGCCGCTCTGCTAGTGCTGACCAGTGGTCTAGCAGAGGAACTGGGCCTTAAAGCAGAGCAATTTGGTCGCCTGGTGGCTCCGGTGGGCGTGGGCTTGGCGGTTGGCGGTGTGCTGCTGGGACAGGTCGGACATCGCTTCAGCCATCTGCCGCTACCCCTCCTGGGTTTCCTGGGCATGGGCAGCAGCCTGGCGATCTTCACTGTGGTGCCGAGGTTGTGGGCCGCGCTCATCCTCAGCACCCTACTGGGTTTCAGCGGTGCCCTGGTGGCTGTGCCAATGCAGACGCTGATCCAGGAGCAGACACCCGAGCATATGCGCGGCAAGGTCTTTGGGCTTCAGAATAACGCGGTGAACATCGCGTTGTCGCTGCCGCTGGCGCTCACCGGCATCCTGGCCGACACGCTTGGTCTGCGTCCTGTGCTGCTGGGGCTGAGCTTGCTGGTGGTTCTCACTGGAGCCTGGGCCTGGAGCATCACTCAGAAGCGCCTTTTAGGTTTCTGGACCCGGTGGCGGTGAAGCCTATAAAAAACCATGCTCCGCCAGAAAGGCAGCGGTCACCGGCTGCTCCGGCCCAGTCTGAGGTCGCTGGCTGCGCCAGGAGGGCTGGCCCAGGCTCAGGAACTTCTCCACGTACTTGCCCAGTAGGTCTCCTTCCAGGTTGACCCTGGCCCCCAGCTCTAGATGGCTGAGATTGGTCTCGGCAAAACTATGGGGAATGACCGCCACCCTGAAGCGGCTGCCCTCGGCGTTACAGTCAGCCACGGTCAGACTCACCCCGTTCACAGCGACGCTGCCCTTGGGGATGATGTAAGTGGCCACAAGCGCTGGGGCTTCAAAGCCCAAGAGCCAGGAATCTGCGGTTTGCTGCCGCTCGCGCAGATAGCCGACCCCATCGACATGCCCGCTGACAAAGTGCCCGCCCAGCTTGCCGCCCACCCGCAAGGAGGTCTCCAGGTTCACCCAGCCTTGACCCGGTTGCTCCAGGGTGGTTTGGCGCAACGTGGTACGCCCCAGGGTTTCTGGTGAGACCCCGGCCAGGAAACCGTCACCCAGAATCTCGACTACGGTCAGACAAACCCCATCCACCGCAATGCTGTCGCCCAGAGCCAGCGAGCGCACCAGCTCTGCATCGGCACAACGGACGGCGAGCCGGGTGGGGCCGAGGGTTTGTACACTACCCAAGGCTTGAATAATACCGGTAAACATTGGCTGACCACGGGCTGGGGAGCGTCGTTTCCAGCCTTCTTCAGGGTACAGTCAGCCTAATCCAGTTCTTACAATGGCGAAAGGGGCAACCGGGCAGTCTGGCAATCAGATTTCCAAACGGCTACAGCCAAGATGAAGATGGGGTTAATCGAGCCTGCTCAGCGCTTGTCAAACCTCCGAACCGGTCGATACGATCAGGGCTGATCCATCCTGAGTCCGTGCGTGCTGTTGCGCTGTGCTCCTTCCTTAGCAACCTTTGGGGACGACATCGATGATAGAGATGCGAGTGGCTGGAATTGGCCTGGATGCGAACAACCGCAACCCTGTCGTCCTCCTACGCGACTCCGGCGACCGTCGAGCCCTACCCATCTGGATCGGCCAGACCGAAGCCAAGGCGATCATCAGCGCCCTCGAGAACCAGCCCGCGCCGCGTCCAATGACCCATGACTTGATCATCAACCTGCTCGAAGGCTGGGGCATGGTCTTAGACCGCGTGATCATTCACTCGTTGCAAGACAACACCTTTTATGCTGTGCTGACCGTCAAGCAGGGAGAGATCAAAAAGGACATCGACGCTCGCCCCAGCGATGCTATTGCCGTTGCCCTGCGCGCCGACTGCCCGATCTGGGTGATGGAGGAGGTCATCTCCCAAGCCTCGGTTCCGGTCGATCCAGATGCTGATGCGGCGGAGCGGCAGGCTTTCCGCGAGTTCATCTCTAACCTAAGGCCCGAGGACTTCATCCAAAAGCGGGGTGGGCCAGAAGCAGGACTCTCCCCCAGTTAGCCCCTAGTGAAATACCGCCGCTTCGGCAAAACGGGACTAGAGCTGTCGGTGTTCTCGCTGGGTACAATGCGTTACCTGGCCTCAGCCGAGAATGCTGTCCAAACCGTGCTTCGCGGCATGCAACTGGGTATCAACCACATTGAGACGGCGCGCGGCTACGGCGAGAGCGAGCGTTACTTGGGCCTTGCGCTGGCCCAGTTGTGCGACCGACCTGTGATCACCACGAAGCTGGTCCCCAGCGTCGAACCTCAAGAGCTGCGTCGCCAATTAGAAGACTCCCTGACCCGCTTGGGCCTGGGCTCGGTTGACTGCCTGGCGCTACACGGTATCAATACGCCCGAGCATCTAAGCTGGGCGCTAGCCAGCCGGGAGATCTTGCAGCGTGCCCGTGACGAGGGGCTGTATCGACACCTGGGCTTCTCGACCCACGGGTCTCTGGACTTGATCCAGACAGCGCTGCACACGGGACTGTTCGAGTTCGTCAACCTGCACTACTACTGGGCCAATCCCCACAATGCAGCGGCGGTACAATTGGCCAGCCAGCTCGACCTGGGAGTGCTGATTATCTCGCCCGCCGATAAGGGGGGACAGTTGTACACGCCCCCTGCGAAGTTGGTCGAGCTGTGCACACCGTTCTCGCCCTTGGCCCTGGGCTACCGCTTCCTGCTGAGCGACCCACGGGTGCATACCCTTAGCCTGGGCGCTGCCAACCCTCAGGAATTGGACACGCCTTTAGCGATCGCCGACCAGGACGGACCTCTGAATGCTCAGGAGCAGGCTGCCCTGGACCGTCTGGAGCAAGCTCTAGACGCACTGGGTCCAGAGCGCTGCGCCCAGTGCCATGCCTGCCTACCCTGCCCGGAAGCGATCCAGATCCCGGAAGTGTTGCGATTGCGCAACCTGGCCGTCGCCCTGAACATGACAGATTATGGACAATACCGCTACCGCATGTTCGAGAACGCTGGTCACTGGTTCCCAGGGCGTCAGGGTAATCGCTGCACAGACTGCGGCGACTGTTTGCCCCGCTGTCCGGAGGGCTTAGACATTCCGGAGCTCCTGCGCGATGCACACGTACGGCTGCATCGGGAAGAGGGACGTCGCCTCTGGGGGTAACGGCCTGGCTTGAGAGCCGGTTCTGTGGGATAGTAGGATATGAGAAGATCTAGTTAGTTCTCAGATGCAGGCTTGGCAGTGTTGGGTGACAGAACACTTCTAGGCTGGCTTTCTGGATCGAGCGTCCAAGGCAGGGAGCCTGGGTGCAGGCTACCCGGTTGGGGGAGACTGAAACATGGACTCCCACGACAGCAACTCTTGCAAACTGTGACTCGGAAGATCGGGCGATGATGCGCAACCCAAACTCAGCCAGGGTTTTCAAAAACGCTATGGAAGAGTTGGTGCTTGAGGAAGTAGAGCGCCAAACTCAGCGCCTCAGCCCAGCCATCAGGGAGTATGTCAGTCCGGCGGAGGTCGCAGCCTACGCGCTGAACCGTTTGCCGCCGATGTACGCGACCAGCCAAAAGGGTTGGCGCTCACAGCGTCTCAAAGTCAAGAACGAGATCGCAAACCAGGTGGCTACGGCAGTGCGGCAAGCGCTGGTCGCTGTGCAGCGCGACCCCTTACGCGTGTCTTCTCCCCTACCGATGACCTTAGAGGGGATGCAGCAGGAAGTGGCCTTATCAGAACTGCGCTCCCTGCTGCAGCAGGAGGATTTGACCTGGAACAACGTGGTTGACGTCATTGAACAGACGCTGATCAAGACGGCCCGTGGCCAGGTGACCTGGCACCGACGCAATAATCCGGTGCCCCGTCAAGGCTATGACTGGCAGGACGACCGACACCTCCTCTAAAATCACTGATCTGCGGTTCTGGGTCATGGCTAAATGGCAAGTTGGCTTCTTGAGCGCTTTGAGTCTGTGGTTGAGCGCTTCGGCGGGGCTAGCCCAGGCTCCCCCTCCCCCTGCAGCCCAGGCTCAGGGGACCATCTCGGATAATGGACTCACGGTCCCCAGCCTGTGGTTGGCACAACAACTATTTGGCGGCAAGCTCATCGCTAGCTGGCGACCTGTGGCTTCAACCGATCCCTCCGAAAACCAGGTGGAACTGGTGGTGCGCCGCGAAGTCTGGCGGATTATGGACTACCTGAATCGCTATGACTTTATCAATCGGTTTGGTACGGCAGCGAGCGATTTTCGCTATAACTTGCAGGTCGTCGATGCGCAGGGGACGCTGCTGGGCGCTTATATCTGTCAATTTGGGACCTCCCCGGGCGTGACCGCGCAGATCGATGAGCGCAACTGCCAGGTGGTGCTGGCCTCGGATGGGGTCGGCAGGATTAGCGGTGGTCTGCGGCGGCCCTTCTGATCTCGCGCCATAGAGCGTTGTACTGGTCGGCGGTATCTTTGGCTAAGGGCAGGAGTCGTTCGCTGCGCTCCAGGATCGCTGGCGTGGGCAGCAAAATGTCTGGGTTGCGGAGCTCGCTAGGCAGCGCCGCGTCGGCAGAATCAGCAGCGAGAGGGATAGGCGAGGTGCCGTTGCTGAACGTGGTGGTCTGCGCTGCTGCCGTCGGATTTAGACAGAAATCGATCCAGGGCTCAGGATCAAGCGGCGCGGATCCTGGAGCAGCACGGGGACGCACCCATAGATCCGTCCACAGGGCTGTACCGCTGCGGGGCAGCACGACTTGGATTTGCGGATCTCGGCGGGCGGCAAGCAAGAGGTCAGTGGACCAGCCCACTGCCGCCCAGCTATCGGCTTCGAGCAGGGGCTGCAGGTAGGTGTCAGAACTGTAAGTGAGCACCTGGCTGTGGAGGGTTTGCAGCTGAGCTTTGAGCTCATTCACGGACCCTAAGTCAGGAGTGTTGTAGCTTGCACCGAGGCTTTTGAGAACGAGACCGATGACTTCGCGCGGCGAATCGGGTAGGGTCAGGCGGTGGCGGAGAGTCGGCTGCCACAAATCGGACCAATCGGTAAGCGGTGTCTTGAGCTGGTCCTGACGGTAGGCGATGACCGTGCTGCCCCAGCGGAAGGGAACTCCCCAAGTTTGACCCTCTGCGTCTTGACCAATCTGCTGCCAAGCGGGAGACAGGTTTGACCAGTTGGGAATGCGGCGGAGGTCCAGCGGTTGGATCAGCTTTTTTTCAATTGCGGCAGCTAGCCAGTCGTCGCCCAAAGACACCAGATCGGCTGGCTGAGGAGAGCTGCTCCAGGGCAAACGCCAGCCGCCGTTCGACGGCTCCTGAAACTGCCGCAAGCGGTTGAACAGTGCTTGTGGAGTCGTCAGTTCTTGAATCTTGATCAGCTCGGAATTGGTCTTGCGGAATAGCTCTAATAATTGCGCGGGAACGGCTCCCGCCAGCGACAAAATTTGCAGCCTGCGCTCGCCAAACGAGTCACAACCGGTCAGCCCTTGACTGAGGGCGAGAGCCCCTGCGCCTAGTAACAAGGTCCGCCGTTTCATCGATTGGGAGATGCCATATTGAGGAACTGGGTGAACTGCGGCTCAAAGAGCAATTTCACCACGCCAACCGGTCCGTTGCGGTGCTTGGCGATAATGACTTCGCTGATCCCACGGTCGGGGGTGTCAGGATTGTAGTATTCGTCGCGATAGAGCATCATCACGACATCTGCGTCCTGCTCGATGCTACCACTCTCTCTCAAGTCCGATAGCATGGGGCGTTTATTGGTTCGTCCTTCCACGCTGCGCGACAACTGCGAGAGGGCGATTACCGGCACTGCCAATTCACGCGCTAGGCCTTTGAGTGACCGTGTAATTCGCGAGAGTTCTTGCACCCGGTTTTCGTTGCCTGCGCCTTCCATCAGTTGCAAATAGTCGAGCATGACCAGGCCCAACCCCCCACCCTGTTCAGCCTGAAGGCGACGGCATTTGGAGCGAACTTCGGTGATCGAGGGATTGGGCGTGTCATCGATAAAAATCGGAAACTGAGAAAGGGCGCTAATCGCGTGACCCAGAGGCTCCCATTCGTGGGAGCTAATCCGGCCACCGCGTAGGCGGCTACTTTCAATTCGTGACTCGGTAGAGAGCAACCGCTGCATTAATTGCTCCTTGGACATTTCCAAGCTGAAGACGGCCACGGGTAGTTTATAAGCCGCCGCTACATTGCGAGCAATATTCAGGGCAAACGCGGTTTTTCCCATGGACGGCCTGGCCGCCAAAATAATTAAATCGGAGCGCTGGAAACCCTGGGTCATGGCATCCAGATCATAGAAACTGGTGGCGATGCCAGGCAGGATTGTGTTGGTCGCGCGGCCTTCGATGTCGGCGAAGGTTGCGGTCAGAATTTCAGCGGCAGAGGTCAGACCTCCCTGGGGGCGATCCTGGGTGACGTTGAACAGATCCTGCTCGCACCGTGTCATCGCGGTGAGCAGATCGGTTGCGGTGTCGTAGCCTCGGCGCACTACCTCCATGCCGACGCGAATTAGATTGCGGCGCTGGAAGCGCTCCTGCACCATGCGGGCATATTGGTCGATGTTGACGGCGCTGATCGTCCGCTCCAGCAGCGCCGCCAATTTTTTCTGCCCACCGATGCGCTCTAGCATCCCCTGATCGACCAGCCAGGCGGCCAGGCTCATCAGGTCGGTGGCGTTGCCCTGGGCGTGCAGGGCGAGCGCGGCCCGATAGATCTCCTGATGCGCGTTCAGATAGAACGACTCCGGTTTGATCAGATCGGTGATCCGCGTGATCGCCTCCGGATCCAGCAAAATGCCCCCCAGGATCGCTTCCTCCGCCTCAATGTTTTGGGGGGGCAGACGGTCGTTGAGGGGCTCGATATTGAGTTCCTGCATAGCAGAGGGTCAGCGGGAGCCTAGGGAAGTGCTGGATCAGCCGCCTTTTTCCGGGGTGACTTGTACGCGGATGGTCGCGGTCACATCGGCATGCAGTTTGACCTGCACTTCGTAGACACCGGTCTTGCTGATCTCTGGGACGCTGATGCCCCGGCTATCAATTTCCAAGCCGGATGCCTCTTGAATCACAGTGGCTACTTCGCGGTCGGTCACGGTGCCGAAGATGGCATCGCCCTCGCCGACTGTCTTGCGCACCACAAAGCGGCCAATGGTTTCTAGGGCCGTCTTGCGGCTCTCGGCCTCCTGTTTTTCAGCCAGCAGCCTGACCCGTTCGCGCTCCTTGGCGCGTTCGACTTCTTTGAGGATGCCGGGGGTGGCCCGGACGCCGAATCCCTGGGGGATCAAAAAGTTGCGGGCGTAGCCAGGCGCAACCTGTACCAGGTCTCCAGACCGGCCCAGCTTGCTAACATCACGCCTAAGCATGATCTGAACGTCACGTTTCGCCACCGTCTCTGTCTCCTTAACCCGCGCGTTCTGGCGGTCCAATTTTTTTGGGAAAGCACCCCAGTATACCTAGAAATCAGGGCTGTCTGCCGGAGCGCCGGAGGTCATGGGACAATGGGGCTGTTTGGCGTCAGAATCTCCATTGCGTCTGGGTTTGCCTATGGTTACCAGTGCTTCTGCTCAACCTGAATTGCCGCTGATGCTGCGGCTGGTCACGGGCCTGCTGAACTTGCCGCCGGTCGCCGCACTGGCCCGACAGGCCGCGCGAAATTTAATGATCAACCGCGCCGAGTCGATGGGTGTGCGCTGGCGAGACCAGGTGCAGCAGCTGCGCCAGCGCGACTGGCAACCGGAGCTGGTGGCGGCGACCAACCCCGCCACCGTTTACCCCGACTATTACTGCGCTCCTTTCCACGCTTATCCTGAGGGCAATCTGAGCCTGGAGGCAGCGCTGGAGGTCGAGGTCGCCGCCTACACTGTTCACTCGCGCCTCTGGCCGGATCAAGGCCGCGATGGCGACGCGTACCTGCGCCAGACCTACCACAGCCTGCTCCAGCAGACCCTGCCCACACCACAGCAGATTCTGGATCTGGGCTGCGGCGTGGGCATGAGCACCCTGGCACTACAGGATGCGTATCCCCAATCGCGGGTGGTCGGCTTGGATCTGTCGCCGCCTTATCTGGCGGTTGCCCGGCATCGCTGCCGCGAGCAGGGGCGAGAGCTGCGCTTGATCCATGCCCAAGCCGAGCAGACGGGGCTAGCCGAGCAGTCGTTTGATCTGGTGTCGCTTTTTTTGGTGTGTCATGAGCTGCCGCAGGCGGCCACCCGAACTATTTTGCGCGAGGCCAGACGGCTGCTGCGACCGGGCGGGGCACTGGGGATCATGGACATGAACCCCCGCTCTGCAATTTACCGTCAGATGCCGCCCTATATTCTGACCTTGCTCAAGAGCACCGAGCCTTACCTGAACGACTATTTCAGCCTCGACTTGGAGCAAGCTCTGGTTGAGGCGGGCTTCAACCCACCCACGGTGACCGCCAACAGCCCGCGC
>JANNOU010000050.1:0-8758 GCA_031399305.1 Leptolyngbya sp. SOY_34_metabat_272 | reverse complement strand
ACGCTGTCGGTGCTACTTGGCTCAGAACTTCGTCATCGAGTTTCGGAACCTCATCTCGGAACCTCATCGTCGAGCCTTCTAGCCTCGTGCGTGAGCCTTAGAACTTGGTCATTGAGTTTCTGAACTTGGTCATTGAGTCTTGGAACATCACGCGTGAGTCTTGGAAACCGGTCATTGAGTTTCCGAACTTCACGCGTGAGCCTCCGAGCTTCGCTCATGAGCCCCTGAACCTCGCCGTCGAGTCTCTGAACTTCGTCATCGAGTCTTGGAACCGAGTGGCACTGACTTAGGAATCAGACACCCCTCGCGCAGGGGGTCTGGGGGAGGCGCTTCGTCCCCCAGTGGGGGGTCTGGGGGGCAAACGCCCCCCATTCCGGGTTCTCTAGCACCTACCACTTTCCTCAGTCATCCGATGGTCAAACCACGCCCCCTTATGGCAAGTCAGGAGTCATGCAACGAACCTGAAGCGCTGAACAGAAGGCTAGGATAGATCCCCGAGCCCCTCTGTTGTTTCTATGACTCCGAATCCTGCGCGGCGCTACCATATCACCACCTTCGGCTGCCAGATGAACAAAGCCGACTCCGAGCGCATGTCCGGCATTCTGGAAGACTTAGGCTTCGAATTCACCGAGGAGCCCGACTCAGCGGATTTGGTCCTCTACAACACCTGCACCATTCGCGACAACGCCGAACAGAAGGTTTACTCCTACCTGGGCAAGCAAGCCAAGCGCAAGCAACAGAACCCCAAACTCACCCTAGTAATCGCAGGCTGCGTCGCCCAACAAGAAGGCGAAGCGCTGCTGCGCCGCGTGCCCGAGCTAGACCTAGTGATGGGACCACAATACGCCAATCGCCTGGGCGAGCTGCTAGAGCAGGTGTTCAACGGCTCACAGGTAGTCGCCACCGAACCACTGCACATTATCGAAGACATCACCAAGCCCCGCCGCGACAGCCGCGTCACCGCCTGGGTCAACGTGATCTACGGCTGCAACGAGCGCTGCACCTATTGCGTGGTGCCCAGCGTACGCGGCCTCGAGCAGTCCCGCGAACCCCAGGCGATCCGGGCGGAAATCGAAGCGCTGGGCCGCCAGGGCTACAAAGAGATCACGCTCCTGGGCCAGAACATCGACGCCTACGGTCGCGACCTCAAAACCACCTTCACCGACCTGCTCTACACCATCCACGACGTGCCGGGGATCGAGCGCATCCGCTTCGCCACCAGCCATCCGCGCTACTTCACCGAGCGCCTGATCCGCGCCTGCGCCGAGCTGCCCACCGTCTGCGAACACTTCCACATCCCCTTTCAGTCTGGCGACAACCAGATCCTCCAGGCCATGGCGCGCGGTTACAGCCACGAGAAATATCGCCGCATCCTCGATACAATCCGCCAGATCATGCCAGACGCGGCGATTAGCGCCGATGCAATTGTCGGCTTTCCCGGCGAAACCGAGGCGCAATTCGAAAACACGCTCAAGCTAGTCGAGGATATCGGCTTCGACCTGCTCAACACCGCCGCCTATTCCCCCCGCCCTAACACCCCCGCTGCCACCTGGCCCAACCAGCTGAGCGAAGCGGTCAAAAGCGATCGGCTGCAGCGCCTCAATCACCTGGTGTCCCAGAAAGCCGCCGAACGCAGCCTGCGCTACCTGGGCCGCACTGAAGAGATCCTGGTCGAGGCGCAAAATTCCAAGAACCCCGCCCAGGTCATGGGCCGCACCCGCACCAATCGCCTGAGCTTCTGCGATGGCGACATCCGAGTATTGCAGGGGCAACTGGTGAAGATTAAAGTTACCGAGGCCCGCGCCTTTAGCCTCACCGGCAACTGTCTGCAACCAGTCCGTTAGCCGCCTCACGATGGTTGGTTTCAGGCTCCGCCCTAGCTTTGTGTGGCTTCAATGAAGCCATCCGGACATACTGGGCCGCGTCTGATCACTTTAGTCAGATGCGAATGGCTTCGTTGAATGCAAGCTTTTTCGACATCCTCAATATTACCTTCTAAAATAGAGCTGGGATCCCAGCTTTAGCTAGGTCTGAGCCTCGAAACTTACCCGTCCGTTGGCCATACAACCGCCGAGCGTATCTGGATTCATCGATTGAGGAGCTAATCTATGGGCCGCGGTATCTACATTACTGCAAACGATCGAGTCATCGACCAGGCGATTGCGCTACTCAAGAGTATTCGAGTCTATGATCCCGAAACTCCGGTTGTCCTGATTCCTTATGACAACCAGTACCAGGCAGTGGCTCAGGCTCTCGGTCAGTCCTATGGGGTTCAGGTTTACCCAGATCTAGAGCTCATCGAACGCTTGTCTCAGAAATTACATCAAGTTTTTGGGGATAAATTCTTCGCCAGACCCAATCAGTTTCGCAAACAGGCTTGCTGGTTCGGACCCTTCGACGAATTCTTGTATATCGACACCGACATTGTCGTTTTCGAGAAAATTGTCAGTAATTTAGACTACTTTTCCGACTATGACTTCCTGTGTTGCGACTATCAGCACCGGGGCGGCATCAAGAATGTATTCACCCCTAAAGTCATTGAGGACAAAGTCTTCAGCGAGGAGGATCTCAAGGATATTTTCAATGGCGGCTTTTGGGCCTCCAAAAAGGGGCTGATCTCCGAAGACGACTTATATGAGATCTTTGCCGAATGCGCCTCTCATCCGGAATACTTCGACTTCTCGGAGAAGACCTCAGATCAGCCGATTATCAACTACATGATTTTGAAAAAAATCGCGCGTCGCTTTAACCTGGTTCGCAAAGCCGGTATGGGACCGGGGAACTGGGCTGGCAGCTCGCGGTTTCACTATCAGCTGATCGATCCTGATGTCCAGCAGCCGCTCCAGTATTTGCATTGGGCTGGGATCCGGATTGAACCCGGCTGTCCCTACTGGCCAGTTTGGGAGCACTACCGTTACCTCCACGAGGCCAAGCCCGCTCAGATGCCGCGACCTCAGGGCCAGAAAAGCCTCTGGCAGCGAATTGTCCGCAAGCTGGTGGGCAAACGCTAATTCAGCCAGGGCTCGACCACACCGAAAGCCGCCCCCTGACGCTCGTTGCTGTCAGGAGGCGGCATCTTTTAAGCCCGCATCAGTCGTGCGGCAGAGCGGCTATCTAAGCTAAGCCGCCAGTTTAGGCGACCTCTAGCCAACTGCCCAGTTGATTGCGGACCTCGGGTTGACGCAGCTTCTTCATGGCAGTGGTTTCGAGCTGGCGCACACGCTCACGCGATACGTTCAACTGTTTGCCCACGTCCGCCAGGGTTAGCGGCTGGCCGGTCTTGAAACCATAACGCAGCCGGATCACCTCGGCCTCACGCTCTGTCAGCACACCGTCGAGGATTTCGCTGACCTGCTGCCCCCGCAGCGAATCAGCAACTTGCTCCTCGGGTGAAGCGGTGAGATGGTCTTCAATGAGGTCTCCCAGCTCAGACTTCTCGTCGTCGCCCACCAGAGTGTTGAGCGAGATCGCCCCCTGGTACGACTCCCGCAGCGAGCGCAGCGTCTCCAAGTCAAAGCCTGTGTGCTTGGATAGCTCCTGCTGGGTAGGTGAGCGGCCCAGAGTCTGAGTGAGCTCACGCACCGAGCGCTTGAGCTTGTTCAGCCGCTCGACCACGTGCACGGGCAGCCGTACCGTGCGGCTCTGGGTCGCCAAGGCCCGCGTGATCCCCTGGCGAATCCACCAGTAGGCGTAGGTGCTAAAGCGGAAACCCTTAGCCGGATCAAACTTCTCGATGCCCCGCTCTAGGCCCAGGCTGCCCTCCTGAACCAGCTCCAGTAGATCGAGCCCCCGGTTCAGATACTTGCGCGCAATCGACACCACCAGACGCAGATTGGTCTCGATCATCCGCTGCTTGGCTCGCTGGCCTTGTTCCATCTGCTCGCTGACCTCAGCGGCGCTGACGCCCAGCACTTCAGCGATCTCCTCAACCATCGGCTCTCGCTGCAGCTGCTGCGCTAGTTTGTGCTTCGTCTGTACAGCAGCCATCATCCGTTGGACCTGCCGAGCCAATTGAATCTCTTCCTCATGGCTGAGCAGATCGTGCTTACCCATTTGATGCAAAAACAGACCCACGGCATCCCGCTCACGCGGGCTAGCCACGTTGCCTGATTTCACCAGAGTGGCAACCGCCATATCGACTCCTCTCGCGCTGTAAAAAGCCTGTTGAAAAACTCGTGGCGATGCAGGACTCACGCTTCAGCCTACATGCCTCCCTAAAGTCCATCTCTTTACGATACAGGTTGCTTTCAAACTCGATGGGCAGACAACCGCACCCGTTTGGTTGAAATTGCCCTACCTATTTGGGGATTCCACTGACGCCTCACCAGACCTCGGCCACAACAGCCGCACTGCCATCAGTGCAAACCCAGCTGCTGCCACCCCCTTGAGGACCGGCGTCGGCATCACCTGTGCGACGCCCTCCCCAGCCAAAACCCCGATCAAGCTGGTCAAGACCAAGGCGGCAGCCGCACCCAAGAACACGGCACGGGGCGAACGCGAGCTGCCGCTCAAGGTCAGGGCAGCTAGCTGACTTTTATCTCCCAACTCTGAGAGGAATACCGTGCCAAAACTCAGCAGCAGCAAGTGCCAATTCACCGCATCACTCCGTCCCAAAGTAGGGCAACCGATAGGATCAAAAAGCTCAAACCTGCCGCAGTATCCAAGACCTGGGGCGGCAGCTTCTTCGACAGCCACTGCCCAGCCAGAACCCCCAGCAAGCTGGTGAGGACTAACGCCGAAGCCGCTCCCACAAAAACCAGCCACGGTTGCTTGGATTGCGCACTGATCATCAGCGTAGCAATTTGAGTTTTGTCGCCAACCTCCGCTAGGAAGATCGCGACAAATGTGCTCAACAAAACCTTGAGGTCAAGCTTAGAGGCCACAGGCCGCTGCGCTCGGGACGCGGGGGGCGAGGAGGGCATTGGCAGGAGGTCGGGCTTGTCTTGGAGCTGCTTCACGGCGACCGGTCAGCGACTTTTCATTGTTCTTTCATTTTTTAGAGTGCCATTTTCGCCTGCTGGCGTCAACCAACCGTTTGGTCATAGCGCTCAAATTCAGGGCTATCGCTGCCGTAGACGCCTGTGATCTGCTGATGACAGCAATCGATCGCGAAGTCGTTGAAGGCTTCGGCGGCCAGGTCATAGAGATCGCCGAACACCTCGGGTGTGACCCGGCAGAATCGGGGCCGGTCCTCGTAGATCCGACACTGGCGGTGGTCGGGGTCAAAATGGATGCACCAGCCGCCCTCGCCGACCAAGCTCAGGTAGAGCTGGAGGTCTTCAGGCGACAAATAATCGGCTAGGTCCGGTCGGTCGCTGGGGTCGAGCTGGCAGCAGGCCCCACACTGCTTGACGCATTGCCAGGTTGGCACCGGTTTTCTCCTAAGCTCACAGCATCGAAAGTTCGCCCACGACTTCTAGGCGCTTGTAATCGCTCAGGCTAGTGAACAATTCGGCCAGACGCTCGGAGCTACTAGGGCTGATCCAGCCGAGTTGGCGCAGCAGATGGATGGCGGCGCTGTGCCTAGCGCGTTTGGCACCGTCGAGGACCTTGATCGCTAGGCCCAGCCCCTGGCCGACGCGTCCGATGCACTGCACCCCTTCGGCCCCAGACTTGCTGACCAGTTCGCCATCGCTCAGGCGCATCAGCTCAGTGTCGAACTCGCCGTCCCCCGCCACCAGGTCGGGGTGGTGGATCATCGCCCGCACCAGGCATTCCAGTTCCAAACGGTCGCCCGATGACAGTTGTGCGTAGAGACTCGCCATCTGACGCAGCTGCAGCAGGTAGGTGGGCACGCCGCAGTCATCGCGGGCGCTGATAAATTCTGCGGGGGGCATGCGCAACAGCTCGGCCATTTTCTCCAGGACCAGTTGCTGCACGGGGTGCTTGTGATTCAGATAGCCCGTCAGCGGCCAGTTGCGCTGCTGACAAACCGCCAGCATGCCCGCGTGCTTGCCCGAGCAGTTGTACTGCAGCGGGCTTTTGGCCCCTGGGGGAATCGGACATTGGAGTTGGCTTGGGTCCACATCACAGCGCCAGAGGATATTAAAAACTTGGCGGGCCTGGGCCACTGTGCCCTGATGCGAGCCGCAGATAACCGCCAGATCTTTATCTGATAGGTTGAAACGTTCCTGAGTGCCGGTCGTGATCACCATCAGCGCCTGAATCGGCTTGAGGGAAGACCGGATGAACGCCGCCGTTTCCGGATTGCCCGCGCAGGAGAGAACCCGTCCGCGCGTGTCGCAGACGACTGCCTCCGCCCGGTGCATGGACTCGACAATCCCCTCGCGCAGAAGCCGAATCTCAAGCTCCTCAGTCGTTTGATTTCTTTTTCCCATTGCCATGGGTAAGACTCTAACATCTTGGGCGTAACGCTTGCCCTCACGGATGCCCAGCGTCCGAACCGACCTATGCTAAGTTGGTCCTCAAGTCATAGGCGCGAGTCCTCTGGCTCTTAGGACAAATCGCTCTAGTCCTCCGTCCGCAAACCCTTCTGCAGCTACCAGATTCTGAGCATGCCGTCGAGTTCAGGGCGGAGTTGGGCTCCTGGCGAAGCAGAACCTGCCTCTTTCTCCCCTGCTTTTTCGAGGCTCCATGAACTACCGTTCTCTTCACGCTTTGGTGGACGATGCCCCAGACGCGCCCGTGTATGGGGTCCAGACCTTAAGTGGCTTTGCGCTGCTGAGCTTGGCACTGGTGGAGGTGGCTTGGATCTCGCGGGGATTCGGCCACTGGCTGGGCCAAAGGCT
This sequence comes from Leptolyngbya sp. SOY_34_metabat_272, assembly GCA_031399305.1. Classification (GTDB taxonomy): domain Bacteria; phylum Cyanobacteriota; class Cyanobacteriia; order FACHB-261; family FACHB-261; genus FACHB-261. Next base: position 2,009 of record JANNOU010000050.1, on the reverse strand, counting down.
GGCGGCGGTGCTGGCGGGTTGGCCTGCTTGGCTGAGTTTGCGCCGTTCTCCTGCCTGTTGAGGTGCAGGGTTGGCGACAAGCTAGGATCAGTCGGGTGGGTTAGCCCAAGGCAGGTATGACAATTAAACCAGAGTGGTTGCGGGTCAAGGCTCCTCAGTGGGAGCGCGTCGGTGGCGTCAAGGCGGTCCTGCGCGATCTGGGCCTGAATACGGTCTGCGAGGAGGCGTCCTGTCCCAATATCGGCGAGTGTTTCCAGGCGGGCACGGCCACTTTTTTGATTATGGGACCGGCCTGCACGCGCGCTTGCCCCTACTGCGACATTGATTTTGAGAAGAAGCCTCAGCCCCTGGACGCCACGGAGCCTGAGCGCTTGGCGGAGGCGGTTCACCGCATGGCGCTCAATCATGTGGTGATTACCTCGGTGAACCGAGATGATTTGCCGGACGGTGGGGCCTCGCAGTTTGTCCAGTGCATCGAGCGCATTCGGCAGCGGATGCCTGGCACGACGATTGAGGTGTTGATCCCTGACCTGTGCGGCAATTGGCAGGCACTGGCGGTAATCCTGAGTGCTGTGCCTGATGTGCTAAACCACAATACGGAGACGGTGCCGCGTCTCTACAAGCGGGTTCGCCCGCAGGCTCAGTATGAGCGCTCGCTGGCGTTGTTGCGCCACGCCCGTGAGCTGGCTCCTTGGGTTTATACCAAGTCGGGCATCATGGCAGGTTTGGGTGAGACGCCGGAGGAGGTTGAGCAGGTGATGCGGGATCTGCGCAGCGTGGATTGCGACATTCTTACGGTTGGCCAGTATCTGCAACCGAGCCAAAAGCACTTGGGGGTGCAAGCGTTCGTGACGCCTGAGCAGTTCGAGCGGTGGCGGCGGGCGGGCGAAGCGCTGGGATTTTTGCAGGTGGTCTCTTCGCCGTTGACCCGCAGTTCTTATCATGCGGAACAGGTGCGAGCGCTGATGGCGTTACACCCGAGGCTCAAGACGTCTGTCTGAACTCAGCTCAGGGCTTGCTCACGGCTCATGCTGAGGGGAGGCCCTCACCCCCGGCCCCTCTCCCGAGTTCGGGTGAGGGGAGGCAGGTTTAGGGGTTTGAGATCCTGCCTCTCCTTGCCTCGAATTCGGGGGAAGGGGTCGGGGGAAAGGGGCCTCTAGTGGTTGAGCTGAATCAAGACGCGGGTCAGCAGGCTGGCGTCTTTGCGCCACTCGTTCACGGCTTCTCGACCTCGCTGCATCACATCAGCTCGCTCGGCTTGCCACAGGCAAATCCGGCTGAGCGCAGCAATCAAGCGGGAGAGGCCATAGCGTTCAATCAACACCTTGAGGATGCTGAAGTCGCTGTCATCGAAACTGCCAGGAGGGGGAGTCATCAGCAACAACCCTCCCAGAGATAAGCAACACAAAGTTGGCGCATGGTCTGCACAGTCTCCAAAGTTTTTGGGTATGGGAAATGAGGGGACAAAACCGCACTTTGTCCCCGACCCAAAGCCGCCAAGCCACCCGGTTACTGGAGCGCCAAAGAAGGATGGGGTGGCTTAGGCGGTGTTAAACTGCCGTTTAGCCTCCCGGCTGGTCGTCTCAGCTTGGGGGTTAGTCGCTTGAGTACTGGTGTCAACAGTCTCAAGCGACGCTTGGAGGATATGAGCTAGTTGAGAAGAGTACACGAGCTTCGGGCATTGCGCAAGCGGGTATGGCTCAAGTTCTGGGTCAGACACTCACAGGTTGAGGGCAAACGCTTTCTGAGGGAGGGCAAATGCTTTGTGGTTGGGGGCAAATGCTTTGTGGTTGGCCGCAAACGTTTACTGGTTGAGGGCAAACGCTTTCTGGTTGACGTGAATGTTTACTCACTTGGGGCAAACGCTTTGTGGTTAAGGGCAAATGCTTTCTGATCGAGGGCAAACGCTTTGTGGTTAAGGGCAAACGCTTTCTCGTGAGCCCCAAAAACTGGCGGTGAGGCGATTCTGCTGAGTGGTCGCCTGTCTGACTACCCAGCGGCAGTCATCA
>JANNOU010000049.1:0-61330 GCA_031399305.1 Leptolyngbya sp. SOY_34_metabat_272 | reverse complement strand
CCTTCGTAGTACTCGCAGCGCGATTTTAGGCGCTCGATGCGCTGGTTGGCCTCCGCGATGGCCTGCTGCAAGTTGGTCTCGGCTTCGAGGATCTGATCCTTGCAGTCTTCAATCAGCCCTCGCAGGGTTTTCCCAGGAGTGGAAGGGTCGAAGCCGTGGGGGTCAGGGGCTCGCTGCTCTGCGCCTGATATTCCCCGCGCGCGAATTGCTCGACTAATTCGCTCTTGCTCAGATTGGCTGCCTTGGCTTGCTGCTCCAGGCGGTCGATCCCTGTCTGAGTCATCGATAGGCCGATGACCTTCTTGTTTTCGCCGTGGACGCCGTGCTTTGCCTTTCTGCCCATCAGTCGGTGCCATGACATCACTCGACTAAAAGATAACAAAGCCCTGGTTTACATATTATTCGAGTAATGATATTGTGTCTGACTATATCATTCGAGCAATAAGTTCGTGATCGACCCCCGCAGCCAGAAATATCAGCAGCGCCTCAATCCCTGGGTGATTACCCGGCGGCTCCCCGGCAGCCTGCACAGCACCGTCATCGCCCGCTTCCGCCGACGCGTCGAGGCCGAAGGACATCTGAAAGTTCTCCAATCCACCCTCCCCGGCACAGAGTTTGAAGTGATGTGGGACGCCAGCGAAGATCCGCACCAAGCTTGAGCCACCCACGAATGGTGGCCGGTGGCCCCCCGTCTTCGCGCCCGAGCGCGCCCGCCGACCCGCCTGAGGCCAAGCGATTTCCATCCACAGGCCCAAACTCGACCCTCTGCACTGGCTCAACGCAGCTCAGATCTCGGAGAGCGCAGCGTCAACTCAGAATTGCCAAGCTCCGGCCCAGAACCGCGCAGCGCCAACCCAGAACCGCGAGGATTCAGATTAGAATTTTTGCTCCCCGACCGAGAACCGTGCCGCTGCAGACGAGGATCACGCAGCGGCAAGCCAGAACCACGCAGCTTGAATCGAGAAACACCAGGCTCTGCCCTAGAACTGCGCAGCTCCGGCTGAGATCTGGCCCTGCCAGCAGAGGCAGACCTTGGCCCCCCTACTCCCCCTGTCCGCTCCGGCGCAGCGAGATCGTGTCCGACATATTGTTGATCTGAACCAGCGTGCGCTGGAGCTGATAGTGATCCTTGACCTCAATGCACAGGTCGATCATCGCCGTCTCACCGGGATTGGTACTCACTTTGGCGTCCCGCACATTGATGTTGTTATCAGCTAGCCGCGTGAGGATATCCTTTAGCACCCCCACCCGGTCTATCACCTCCACCTGGATGGCAATCGGGTAGGTCGGCACCCGGCCCGCCTCATCCAGCCGATTCCAGCTCACCGGCACCAAGCGATCCCCCGGCACTGCATCCACATTGGCACAGCCCTGGCGGTGAATCGAAATCCCCCGCGCACTGCGTGTCACCACGCCGATAATCGCCTCCCCCGGCACCGGGTGACAACAGCCCGCCAGATGGTAGAGCAGCCCCTCCACCCCCAAAATCGGTGACTGGCGATTGCTACTCGGCGGCGGCGGTAAGGGGCGCGGCAGCACCAGCTCGGCAGCCTCGACCGGTTCCGCTGGCGTCAGCGCCTTGATCTGCTCGCGCAGCTTGTTGACCACCGAATTAAGCGTGACCTCGCCGTAGCCCAGACCCGCCAGCAGATCCTCCACACTGTGGTAGTTACAGCGCAACGCCACCTGATGCATCTGCTGCGACTTGAGCAGCGCCTCAAACCCCTTCTTGCCCAGATCCCGCTCCAGCAGCTCCCGCCCCCGCGCCACATTCTCCTCGCGCCGCGAGCGCTTGTACCACTGACGAATGCGGTTGCGCGCCGTTGCCGTCGCCACAAAATTCATCCAGTCCAGACTGGGGTGAGCATTCTTGCTGGTGAGGATCTCGACGATATCGCCCGTTTTTAGGCGCGTGTCCAGCTGCATAATCCGGTCGTTGAGCCGCGCCCCCGCACAGTGATTGCCCACCTCCGTGTGGATGCGATAGGCAAAATCGACCGGCGTCGCTCCCTGCGACAGCGCAATTACGTCGCCATTGGGCGTGAATACATAGACCTCACTGTCAAATAGATTCTCGCGAATCGAGTCGAGGTATTCCTGGGCGTCCTTGACATCGCTCTGCCACTCCACTAGCTGCCGCAGCCAGGTGAAGCGCTCCTCCTCCGGCTTCGGTGTGCTGCTATTGCTGCCCGACTCCTTATATTTCCAGTGCGCCGCGATCCCATACTCGGCCACATGGTGCATCTCGCGCGTGCGGATCTGTACCTCCAAAGGCCGCCCGCTCACGCCGATCACTGCCGTGTGCAACGACTGGTAGCGATTGGGCTTAGGTAGACCAATGTAGTCCTTAAACCGACCTGGGATTGGGCGGAAACAATCGTGGACCACAGCCAGTGCCCGATAACAATCGGAGCTATTCGACGGCTTGCCCGACGCGCCGATGATCACCCGCACCGCCGCCACATCGAAGATCTCGTGGTACTCCTTGTTTTGGCGCTGCATCTTTTGAAAGATGCCGTAGAGATGCTTAGGACGACCTGTGATCTCCACTTCGTGCAAGTCTGCCTGCGCTAGGCGCTCGCGCAGCGTATCCAGCACTCGACCGACTTGCGCTTCACGCTCCGCCCGCTTCTCGATTACCAGTTCCTGCATGTGGCGGAACTCGTCTGGCTCCAGATACTTGAACGCCAGATCCTCCAATTCCCACTTAAAACGCCAAATCCCCAGGCGATTGGCCAGGGGAGCAAAGATGTCGCGGGTTTCTCGAGCAATTCGGCGGCGTTTGGCGTCTGGCAGGTGTTCTAGGGTGCGCATGTTGTGCAATCGGTCGGCCAGTTTCACCACAATCACCCGGATGTCTTGGGCCATGGCCAAGAACATTCGCCTGAAGTTCTCGGCCTGGCTCTCGGTCTTGCTCTCGAAATTGAACTTCGAGAGCTTGGTGACCCCTTCAACTAAACAGCGCACCTCCGGGCCGAAGTGCTGCTCCAACTGGTCGGCGGTGATCTCGGTGTCCTCAACCACGTCGTGCAAAAAGCCCGCCGCGATCATGGCGCTGCTGCCACCTAGGTCGCGCAGAAGGCTAGCGACGGCTACCGGATGGGCGATGTAAGACTCACCCGATTTGCGCCGTTGTCCCTGGTGCAGTTGGTAGGCAAAGTTGAAAGCCCGACAGAGCAGACTGGCATCGGCACCGGTATCCTCGGGACCCTGGTACTGCAGCCAACAGGTCTGGAGCCACTCTGGAACATCGAAGTCCAGAGAAGAGAGGCTCAAATCCGAGCCCTGTTCAGAGAGCGAGGCTAGCGTCAGATTCATACGGCTGAGCCTATTTAATTGGGGAGGTAGATGATGGCTATTGACTTTATTTTACAGAGTGTATCGGAAAACACACTGCATGCTTAAAGATGGATCGTCAAGATACCTTCAAATATCCAGGGCGTCTACATTCCTGCAGACCCCGGCTCGGGTCGGTGGGTGAAACAGGGTCCGACGAGGCGATCCTTAGCAGTTCGGCCAGCCTTGAGCCTTCAGTATACTCACTGATTTTGGCTCAGCTGCCTCGGTATACTACCGAAACACAGACTGATTAACAAAACTGTTAGAGATGCTGCCCGAGCCCCATCGCCAGTCCTATCAAAGCCTCCAGGCCTGCCTGCAAACCCTGCACACACTAAACACAGAGGCCAACCCAGAGCCAGCGACCCTAGTAGCCAGCTTGCAGCAGGTGCAGCAGATTTTTCAGACCCAGGTGAGCCGCCTCAGCCTAGAAACGCTCGCCTCAGCCGCAGACGAGCAGCGCTGTCGCGCTTACCAAACCGAGATCCACAAGGAACTGCGCCTGCTGGCCGCCGATCTCTGCTTCCTGCAGGCTGCCCGCAAACCCGAGACCGTTCAGCAGCGACGAGCTCAGCTGGCGCAACGCCTGGAAACCTTGATTCGCTACTGTTCCGCTGTCCAGGGATGACAGCAATGATGTCGAGGGAAAATAACACATCCTGCCTGTCAACTGCCAGTTCTTGTGCCGTGCTTGACCAATTTTTATTGGTCTATTCTTAATCGTTTGAACTTAGCCCAGCCGAGATAGAATCTCCGCTAAAGCTCTGTCAAGATGACATTCAAGCCCAACGCGCACCTGACCTGGAGATGTGTCCATGAGTGGAGGTCATTGGGCTTAACGTTGGCTCCTCTGCTTTGCAGACTTGGGTCCGGATGGTTTCTCAAGTTTTCACACAAGGTGTCGATTTGTTCACTGTGTCTTTACAGTTGGTTTACGGAATCCGATTAGCATGTTCACAGAGAAAGTAGACCCGCCTTTTCTCCATTGAACTTCGGCGCTGATTGTTGCTTCAAGAGTACGAGACCGCTTACTTAGGCATCACGAGGTAATGGCATGAAAGCAGTGTTGTTGGCTGGAGGACTAGGGACTCGCATCAGCGAGGAAACTTCGATAAAGCCGAAGCCGATGGTAGAGATCGGAGGCCGTCCGATCCTTTGGCATATTATGAAAGTTTATTCTGCCCATGGCATCAATGAGTTTATTATCTGCTGTGGCTATAAAGGCTATGTAATCAAAGAGTATTTTGCCAACTACTTTTTGCACATGTCTGATGTAACCTTCGACATGCGCTTTAACCAGATGAACGTCCACTGCGGTTATGCCGAACCCTGGCGGGTAACGCTGGTGGATACTGGCGAGGCAACGATGACCGGCGGACGCCTGAGGCGAGTCAGAGAGCACATCGGCAACGAGACCTTCTGCTTGACCTACGGTGATGGCGTCGGCAACGTCAATATCCGCGAGCTGATCGATTTCCATCGCGAGCAGAAAACCCTGGCAACCTTGACCGCCACCCGACCCGCCGGACGGTTTGGTGCGCTATCTCTGAGCGAAGAGCAGCACAAAATCACCAGCTTCCGCGAGAAGCAGGACAGTGACGGTGCCTGGATCAACGGCGGCTACTTTGTGCTGGAGCCCGAAGTCATCGACTACGTGGATGACGACTCCACAGTTTGGGAAAAAGATCCTCTAGAAAAGCTCGCCCAGGACGAGCAGCTCTCGGCCTACCGGCACTCTGGCTTCTGGCAGCCGATGGATACATTGCGCGATAAAAACTACCTTGAGGACCTGTGGAAGAACAACAAAGCCCCCTGGAAAATCTGGTAGTTCGCCTCAGCACAGACACAAACGCTTTACTTCAGTAGGGGGAAGAAGACGTCCATGTATGATTTTGCGATTATCGGGGGAGGCATTGTTGGCCTCTCTACTGGCATGGCCCTGGGCCAGCGCTATCCAGATGCCCGCATTGCAATTCTGGAAAAGGAAAGCCGCTGGGCCTATCACCAAACCGGTAACAATAGCGGCGTCATTCACTCCGGCATCTACTACAAGCCGGGTAGTTTCAAAGCCCGGTTTAGCCGTGACGGTTGCCGCTCGATGGTGGAATTCTGCCAGGCCCACAATATTGAGCACGAGGTCTGCGGCAAGGTCATCGTTGCCACCACATCCGAAGAGCTGCCCCTACTGGAGAACCTGTACCAACGGGGCCTCCAGAACGGCCTGCAGGTCGCCCGAATTAGTGCAGAAGAGGTGAAGGAAACCGAGCCCCACGTCAGTTGCCTGGCAGGCGTCCGTGTGTTCAGCACTGGCATTGTCAATTACAAGCAGGTCTGCCAGAAATACGCTGAATTAGTGCAGGCTCAGGGCGGCGACCTGCGCCTTAATACCAAGGTTGAGAACATCGTCCCAAGCCGCAAGGGGCAGACGCTGGTGACCAACCAGGGTAGCTTCGAGACGCGCGTGGTAGTCAACTGCGCGGGGCTGCACAGTGATCGGGTGGCTCGCCTAGGGCAAGTTGATCCCCAAGCCAAGATTATCCCTTTCCGCGGGGAATACTACGAACTCACGCCCGAGAAACGCTACCTGGTCAAGACCCTGATTTACCCGGTGCCCAATCCCAATTTCCCCTTCCTAGGAGTTCACTTCACCCGAATGATTGACGGCAGCGTCCACGCCGGTCCCAACGCGGTGCTCAGCTTTAAGCGCGAGGGCTACCACAAGACCGACTTCGATCTGCGTGACTTCCTAGAGGTGATGACCTATCCCGGCTTCTGGAAGCTGGCTGCCAAGCATGCCGACGATGGTATCCAGGAGATCATTCGCTCCTTCAGCAAGGCGGCATTTGTGCGCAGCTTGCAACACTTGATCCCCGAAGTCCAGGCGGCAGATCTGGTGCCAACTCACGCCGGTGTGCGCGCCCAAGCGCTGATGAACGATGGCAAATTGGTGGACGATTTTTTGATCGTCCAGGGCCAGAACTCTGTGCACGTGTGTAACGCTCCGTCGCCTGCGGCCACCTCCTCGCTAGAAATTGGCAAGGCCGTCGTGGCGCAAATCCCTGAACAACCTCACCTGCAAACCGCCCTGAACGTATAGGACCCCAATCCGCATGAAAGTATTAGTAACTGGAACAGAAGGCTATCTCGGCTCATTGCTGCCGCCGCTGTTGATGCAGCGCGGTCACGAAGTGACAGGAGTGGACACCGGCTACTACAAGGTCGGCTGGCTTTACAACGGCACCGACCTGACCGCCAAAACCCTCAACAAAGATATCCGACACATCAGCGCCGAAGACTTGCAGGGCATTGATGCCATCGTCCACATGGCGGAGCTCTCCAACGACCCGACCGGCCAGCTATCGCCCACAATCACCTACGACATCAACCACAAGGGTTCGGTGCGCCTAGCCACTCTGGCCAAAGAAGCAGGCGTGCGCCGCTTTGTCTATATGTCATCGTGCAGCGTCTACGGCGTTGCCACTGAAGGCGACGTCACTGAAGCATCGCCAGTCAACCCGCAGACGGCCTATGCCGAATGCAAAACGCTGGTCGAGCGAGATCTGCAGCCGATGGCCGATGATGATTTCTCTCCCACCTTTATGCGCAATGCCACGGCGTTTGGGGCCTCACCCCGGATGCGATTCGACATTGTCTTGAACAACCTGGCAGGGCTGGCCTGGACGACCCAAGAGATCAAGATGACCAGCGACGGTTCGCCTTGGCGTCCGCTGGTCCACGCGTTAGACATTGGCAAGGCGATTGTCTGCGCCCTCGAGGCACCGCGCGATATCGTTCACAACCAGATCTTTAATGTGGGCGACACCGCCAATAACTACCAGGTCAAAGAGATCGCTGAGATTGTGGCCAAGATTTTCACCGGCTGCAAATTGACCTTCGGCACCCAAGGCTCTGATAACCGCAGCTACCGAGTTTCATTCGAGAAGATCAACTCAGTGTTGCCAGGCTTCAAGTGTGATTGGAATGCGCAACGTGGCGCACAGCAACTGTTCGATCTATTCACGCAGATCGACATGACTGAAGAGGTCTTTCAGTCGCGGGGCTTCACTCGCTTGAAGCAGCTCGAATACCTCATTCGCACCCAGCAAATCGACCAAGACTTCTTCTGGAGCAAGTGAGATGATCTTCACCGAAACCAAGCTCAAAGGCGCGTTCATTATTGACCTGGAGCAAAAACCAGATCCTCGGGGCTTTTTCGCACGCACCTTCTGCGCCCAGGAATTTGAGGCTCACGGCCTGAAAACCACAGTTGCTCAATGCAATTTGTCCTTTAACCATCAGGCGGGCACCTTGCGGGGCATGCACTACCAAGTGGCCCCAGCCACCGAGACCAAACTCATCCGCTGTACCCAAGGCGCGATCTACGACGTGATCATCGATATGCGTCCCGATTCGCCCACCTACAAGCAGCACATTGGTGTGGAGCTGTCAGCGGACAACCGTCGGGCGCTCTATGTGCCTGAGATGTTTGCCCACGGCTATCAGGCACTGACCGATGGCGCAGAGGTGATCTATCAGGTCGGCGAGTTTTACACGCCTGGCTACGAGCGGGGCCTGCGCTATAACGACCCGGCCTTCGGCATCGAATGGCCCCAGCCGGTGAGCGTGATCTCAGAGAAAGACGCCGCCTGGCCTTTGTTTGAAACCGTTTCTGTAGGAGTTCCTTCATGATCATCATCGATACAGCCCTTCAGTCTCGGGCCGAAGCCGGGAATCCGGTGAGAGTCGGCATGATCGGCGCGGGTTTCATGGGGCGCGGCATTGCCAACCAGATCCTCAACTCGGTGCCGGGCATGAAGCTGGTGGCGATTGCCAACCGTAATCTAGATGCGGCCAAGCAAGCCTATACGGAAGCTGGCGCGACCGAGACTCAGGCGGTGAACACAGTCTCGGGTCTGGAGCAGGCGATTGCCCAAGGCAAATATGCAGTCACCGAGGATGCCCTGCTGCTATGTCAGGCCAGCGGCATTGATGCGCTGATCGAGGTAACTGGGGCAGTCGAATTCGGCGCGCAGGTGGTACTGAGCGCCATTGAGCATCGCAAGCACATCATCCTGATGAACGCCGAGCTCGACGGCACGGTCGGCCCAATTCTCAAGGTCTATGCTGATCGTGCGGGGATCATCCTCAGCGCCTGCGACGGTGACCAGCCGGGTGTGCAGATGAACCTCTATCGCTTCGTCAAGAGCATTGGCCTGACGCCACTGCTGTGTGGCAACATCAAGGGTCTGCAAGATCCTTACCGCAACCCCACCACGCAAGAGGCGTTCGCCAAGCGCTGGGGACAGAAGGCCCATATGGTGACCAGCTTCGCCGATGGCAGCAAGATCTCTTTTGAGCAGGCGATTGTCGCTAACGCCACGGGCATGTCGGTGGCCAAGCGCGGCATGCTGGGCTACAACTACACTGGCCATGTCGATGAAATGACCGGTCTATATGATGTGGACCAGCTCAAGGATTTGGGCGGCATCGTCGACTACGTGGTCGGCGCGAAGCCCGGCCCCGGCGTGTATGTGTTCGCCAGCCACGAAGATCCCAAGCAGCGCCACTATCTCAACCTGTACAAGCTGGGCGAAGGCCCGCTCTACAGCTTCTACACGCCCTATCACCTCTGCCACTTTGAGGTGCCCCTGTCGGTGGCCCGCGCAGTGCTGTTCCAGGATGCGGTGATGGCTCCGCTGGGCGGTCCCCTGGTCGATGTGGTGACCACGGCCAAGATCGACCTCAAGGCGGGCGAAACCCTGGACGGCATTGGCTATTACATGACCTACGGCCAGTGTGAGACCTCAGCGCTGACCCAGGCGCAAAACCTGTTGCCGATGGGACTGGCCGAAGGCTGCCGTCTAAAGCGGGATGTGCCGAAGGATCAGGTTCTCACCTATGACGACGTGGAACTGCCGGAAGGCCGCCTCTGCGACCGACTGCGCGCTGAGCAGAACGCCTATTTCGCCACCCAGAAAGTGCCTGCTGTTGTGTAGGGCGTCCTAAATCAATGATTACAGAGGGGCGCACAATTGTGCGCCCCTCTTGGGCTTGTCGCTAGTCTGAAGTTGAAGCAAGCGTAGTATCCAGAGAAAGTGCTTTCAGCAGCAGTCAAACAGAAGGCACAAGAGATCGGCTTTCACCGCGTGGGGATTGCGGCGGTGGGACCTGGGCAGCCGGGGGTGGCGCAGTTGCAAACCTGGTTAGCACAGGGGCAGCAGGCGGATATGAACTGGATGAGCGACCCGCGCCGTCAGGACATTGCCCAGGTGTTGCCGGGGGTGCAGTCCTTGGTCTGCGTGGCGCTGAACTACTACACGCCCCACGCTCACTCCCAAGATCCTGACCACGCCAAGATCTCGCGCTATGGCTGGGGGCGGGATTATCATCGGGTGCTCTCGCGTCGGTTGAAGGCGCTTGCAAACTGGCTGGATGCGCAGGGTGAAGGCAGCCGCAGCCGTTTCTACGTAGACACTGGGCCAGTCCAGGAGAAAGCTTGGGCGCAGCAGGCGGGCTTAGGCTGGGTGGGCAAGCATGGCAATCTGATCACACGGGACTATGGCTCCTGGGTATTTCTGGGCGAGGTGCTGACGACGCTGTCCCTGGAGCCAGATCCGTCGCACACTGAGCACTGCGGCACGTGTCGCCGCTGTCTGGACGCCTGTCCGACCCAGGCAATCGTCGAGCCGTTTACGGTCGATGCGCAGCGCTGCATTGCGTATCACACGATTGAGAACCGCGCGCCGGAACTGCCTGCGCAGATCGCCGATCAGCTACACAACTGGGTCGCGGGCTGTGACATCTGCCAGGATGTCTGTCCCTGGAACATTCGCTTTGCCCAAGCAACTGATGTTGCGGACTTTGAGCCCTACCCCCAGAATCTTGTGCCCCGGCTGAGTGAGCTGGCTCAGATGACGCCAGAGCAGTGGCACGAGCATTTCCGGTCTTCGGCCCTGCGGCGAATTACCCCTGCCATGCTGCGCCGCAATGCACAGGCTAATTTACGCTGAGATGGACGCAACTGGCAGAGTTTTGAACCTCCCCTTGCAAACTCAGGAAATCTATCTAGGGAGGATCTTTTTGTGTTGTTTTTGTGAAGCCTGCGTGGAACCACTAGTTTGGCGATACGGAGCCTACTATTCTCTTGATTGGTAAACACAAACCGGCATGAAGGGATTCAAGTTGCCTACGGGCAAGCCTGGGTTTTCATCTGCTGCTCTCCAACACCCAAACTTCGCGACTCTAAACAGAGTTAATCTTATGGTTAAGAAATTGCAAAAAGTCGCGTTTGCGACGGTTGGCGCAGCCTTGAGCTTTGCGGTGATTGAGGCGAAACCTGCTCAGGCGGCAGGGTTTAGCTTAGAACCATTAGGGACCTATGCAACAGGTCTGTTTGATGAAGGCGCTGCCGAAATCTCAGCTTACGATTCGGTAACACAGCGACTATTCGTGACCAATGCAAATAGCAACTCGATTGATATTCTGAGCATTAGCGATCCGACGCAGCCTTCTCTGTTTTCCAGTATCGACCTCAGCCCCTATGGCGGCAGCGTGAACAGCGTGACGTTCAAAAACGGCTTCCTGGCGGCAGCGGTAGAGGCGAATGTCACGCAAGATCCTGGCAGTGTGGTGTTCTTCAATGCGAGTGGCGGGTTTTTGAACTCGGTCACGGTGGGTGCCTTGCCAGATATGCTCACCTTTACGCCCGATGGCACGAAAATTTTGGTTGCCAACGAAGGCGAACCCAATGGCGATTACACCGCCGATCCGGAGGGCTCTGTGAGCATCATCGACCTCACGGGCGGCGTGACCCAGGCCACCGTGCGTACCGCAGGCTTTACGCAGTTCAACAACACCTTGCTCGATCCCAGCATTCGGATCTTTGGGCCGGGCTCTAGCGTTGCTCAGGACCTTGAGCCTGAATACATTGCAGTTTCAGCGGACTCTAGCAAAGCCTGGATCACCCTGCAAGAGAACAATGCCCTTGGCCTACTCGATCTCGACAAGGGCGAGTTTACCGAACTGGTTGGACTGGGCTTTAAAGACCACAGCCTGCCTGGTAACGGCTTGGACGCCAGCGACCGAGACGGCACCATCAACATTGCGAACCTGCCAGTATTTGGCCTCTACCAACCCGATGCCATCGCCTCCTACACGGTTGCGGGCAAAACTTATTTGGTGACGGCCAATGAAGGCGACGCCCGCGACTATGACGCGTTTGCTGAGGAGGAGCGGATCAAAGACCTGACCCTGGATCCAACGGCTTTCCCCAATGCCGCAGAACTTCAAGAAGATGAGGTTCTGGGCCGTTTGACGGTCACCAGTACCCTAGGCGATCCCGACGGGGACGGGGATTATGACGCGCTCTATGCTTTCGGCGGTCGTTCTTTCTCGATTTGGGATGAGAAGGGCAAGCTAATCTTTGACAGCGGTGACGCCTTTGAGCAAATTACGGCCAAAGCTCTACCCGACTTCTTTAACTCTGACAACACCGAAAATAACTTCGACAATCGCAGCGACAATAAGGGACCTGAGCCCGAGGGCGTTACGATTGCCGAGATCGACGGTCGCACATTTGCCTTGGTTGGCTTGGAGCGCATTGGCGGCATCCTGGTCTATGACATCACCGACCCGACCCGCCCGGTGTTTGTGAATTACACGAACAATCGCGATTTCCTAGGGGATCCCGAAGCAGGCACCGCAGGCGATCTCGGGCCGGAAGGGCTGCTATTCATCGCGGCCCAAGCCAGCCCCAATGGCAAGCCGCTGCTGGCGGTGACCAACGAGGTGAGTGGCACCACCACCCTCTACTCGGTCAAGGCTCCTGCCCCTGCTGTGGACGTCCCCGAACCTGGTGTGACCGTCGCGTTAGGTGGGCTGGCGGCAGCCGGAGTGCTCGCACGGCGGCGCAGCCGTAAACAACAGGGCATGTAATTCCCTCCAGTGGGGGCCGTACAGCTGTGCGCCCCCACTGGGATTTGTCGCCTGTTCAAGGTAAATCGATACGCGGCATTGGAACCTTGCTTGGCCAGATAGCAACGTTGCCCAGCGGCAAGCCAACGTCTCAAGGTCCGATAGCAAAGTTGCTGAGACACGCAGCCCAGTTCCCATCCACAAGTAGCAAAATTGCTGAGTAGACCTCGAGTTTCCCATGGCCAGATAGCAAAATTGCTCAGTGTGAGGTCAAAGTTCCATGGCGACGAGGCAAGTTTCCATCGCTGGATCGCAAAGTTGCTGAAGCGAACTCCAAATTTCCAGATCAGCTCAGTCTGTGATTGGCTCGGAGCGTCAAGCTCGGCAGCCGGAACCGCGAGAGCCGAGTTCAGAAGCCCAAGCTGGGGACCCCGAGAGCCGTAGGACACGCAACGGTGCGCCCCAATCATTGGCGTGGAGAAAATCTAGCAGCGTACCATGGACAGGAAAATAGTCAGGCACCATCTCCTGAGTCGGTTCTCGGTTAAACGAATGCTTAACTTCCTGCTCTACCTCTACGCTTTTCTGTTTCTCTACGCGTTCTTCTTTTCCGAGCGGCAGATGTTCCCCGCTCCGCGTTCGAGTTATTTAGACACGCCTGAGATCCTCAAGCTCACGTCTGGCCAAGGCGTACAGATCTCAGCGCTTTATCTGCCCAATCGTAATGCGATCTACACCATCCTCTACAGTCACGGTAACGCAGAGCATCTAGGCGAGATTCGCCCCCGCCTAGAGGACCTTCGAGATTTCGGCTTCTCAGTGTTTGCGTACGATTATCAGGGCTATGGCACCAGTCAAGGCACCCCCTCCGAGCAAAATGCCTACCAAGATATCGATGCCGCCTACCGACATCTGACTCAAAATCTGGCGATCCCAGCGAATCGAATTATTGTCTACGGACGTTCGATCGGCGGTGGCCCCAGCACGGATCTGGCCGCCCGAGAACCGGTGGCTGGGCTGATCCTGGAAAGCACCTTTGTCACCATCTTTCGGGTGGTCACCAAGCTTCGAATCCTGCCTTTTGACAAGTTCAACAATCTTGCCAAAATTAGAACGGTTCGCTGCCCAGTCTTAATCATGCACGGCACGGATGACCAGCTGATTCCTTTGTGGCATGGGCAGCGACTGTTTAAAGCAGCCAATGAACCTAAGCGCTTTTACGTCGTGGAGCGGGCAGGTCATCAGGATCTGCTGTGGGTTGCCGGAGACCGCTATCGCCAAACCCTCTGGGAGTTCAATCAATGGCTGCAGGGGGCTGAACCGTAGACAGCTGAGCTCACCAGATGGTCCGCATTTCCTTCAGGTAGACGCGCGTGAAGGGCTCATCTGAACCGAGCTTGTACTGCTCCATCAAGCCCTTGCGTCGAATTGAGACATTATTGCCCTCTTTGATGATGACCGTAGAGTTCTCGAAAATGTCTCGCGTGAGGACCATCTCCGTTTCTGTGGGCTGGTCTAAAACCACCATGTTGCTGCCGTAGTAAAACAGACCATCTCGATCTAAAACCTCCTCGCTATACTCAGCAATCAGCAGATCTAGCCTGGGATTGCGCAGCAGGTTCTGGACGTTGGTATTGTAATCGGGGTTCAGGACTTTTTCAGAACGATTGATGAAAATTGCGTCACGACAGACCGCGCCAATTGTCCAATCAGGGTGTTGGGACAGGATGTGATCGACCACTTCCTGCAGCTCACGCACAGAGACCTGATTGAAGGTGATGATCGGAATCCTCGCCGCTTCCCCAGATTCGAAAAACGTAGCCAGAATGTGCGAGGTCACGTCGATGCTTTCGCCCACCGCCGGTTTCAAGTGCATAAAAATGCCAGGAGCCGCATTGATTTCCAGGATGCCAAAATCACCTTCTCGCCAGGATTTCGACAGATCTTTTGCGATCACATCAATGCCGAGGCAGACCAAGCGAAAGTGCTGGGCGATGTCCTGAGCCAAGACGATATTGTCCGGGTGAACGGTGGGCGTGGCGTCAATGCTGAGCCCACCTGCCGACAAATTAGCAACCTTGCGTAGGTAGACGGTATGCGCTTTCTCAATCACGCTATCTAGCGACAGGTTCTGCTCCGACAGGTACAGTTCCATCGCCTCATCGCGCAGAATTTGGCCAAGCGGTGAGGTCGGGGTATCGATCCGGGCGGGCGTTCTATTTTCGCGCTCGATCAGTTCCGCAACTGTGGTGTAACCATCTCCGACCACTGAGGCGGGACGGCGCTCGGTGGCGGCGACAAACCGGCCATTGACACAGAGCAGCCGAAAATCAACCCCCGCGATGCTTTTCTCGACGATCACTTCGACCGGCTGGTCTTCAGGGATCGCTCTGACTGCTCGGCGAAAGGCGGTGCGCAGTTCTTCTGAATCCTTGACATCAGCCGTGACGCCAATGCCTTTATGACCGATCACGGGTTTGACGGCGACTGGGTAGCCGATTGCATCGGCAGCCGTCAATGCTTCCTCGAAATCGAGCACAATGTCGCCTTTGGGAACCGCGAAACCCAAGGTATCCAAAAAAGCTTTGCAGTCGTCCTTGCGGGTGGTGAAGTCTGAATCTAGATGGCTGTCTCGATCAAAGGTCGTGGCAATGCCGCGCACCTGCTTTTGGCCGTAGCCATACTGCACTAAGCCTTCATCCCACAGATAGAAAGCTGGGATGCCTTCTTCGTAGGCGGTCCGCAACAAGGCGTAGACGGTTGGGCCGCCATAGACTGATTGTCGGAACCTGATTTGGAGTTCCTTGAGCTGCTCGTCGAACGTGAAGGGTTCAGCAAGGGTGATCGATTCAAACCAGTCCCAGACAAAGTAGGCAATCGCCCGATCTGTGCGCGCGTGCAGGCCTTGAATGCCGATCCTCACATGATCGGGATAGGACTTCAGGCTCCAGCGCTCGTGGTGCAAGTCCATGTCGAGTTTGCTCACGTGCGCCAGGGTCTGTGCCAACAGCTGAATGTGAGATTCGAAGCTTTCCTCGCGCAACTGGGGGTAGCGCTCACTGATCACGGCAAGGTAGTCTTCAATAGGCCGAGGCTGTCCCCGCTGTCGCACGTCAAAGACCAGGGCTGCGGTGTCCAAATAAGGATTGGGGCCGATGTAATGTTTGAAGTTGAACAGGTCCCAGACATCGGTTTTTCTAGCGTTCACGCGAAAGATATCAGTGCCTTGATCACGACCCATAGCGCATCTCCGAATTGGTTTGGTGTGGGAGCTGATTTGAATTTACCGGTTAGCTCAGGGACGGGGCCCCAGCGCTCAGAGCATCGGTCGGGATAATCGGGCTGTGTTTGAGCAGATCGAACCCGTAACCATGCGGCAAGATATGCAGTTTAATGCCACACAGCGCTAAATCCTCATCCTTCAAGACCTGATCGATGTTGGTGTGCGTCATCTCTCCCGAATCGAGCACGGTCACAGCACCGCTGCCCACGACCTCTATCTGGTGTTGGTTCACGATGATTGCCGTGTCCTCATCGATGCCGAAGCCCAAAATTGCGGGTTGTTGAGCCAGGGCGGATAAGATGCGCCCCAAACGTCCCCGCTGGGTGAAATGTTGGTCGATGACGACCCCCGGCAAAAAGGCCATGCCAGGTCCTAGTCGCACCACCTCAACCCGAGGGTTGGTCCCAGATTCGCCTTCGACGATCATGACATCCGGCATCATCGCAGCGCCCGCGCTGGTGCCACCGATGATCAGACCTTCGGCGTAGCGGGCGTGCAGAGCGGCATCGAGTTTGCTATCTTTCACCGCTGTGCCGATCCGGGCCTGATCGCCGCCGGTGAAAAAGACGCCAGTGGCTCCTTCGAGGGCCTCCAATGATCTAGGATCGTCCGCATTTTCTCGACGGGGGGTGTCTAGGACGCGAATGTCCTCAGCTCCCAACCGTCCAAATACACTGATGTAGGTTTCTCCGACTTCGCCTGGCAGATCGGTGGCGACGGTCATGACCACGATTCTGGCCTGGGTGCCACCTGAGCGCCGCACAAATTCTCGCAGAACTCTACAGTCGCCTTCTTTGTCTTCTGCGCCGCCAATAATCACTAGTTGTCCAAGAGGTCCGTTTGATGACATGGGGTCTCCGATGTTGATAAGCGCTCCAATGTCCACCAAACCATAACTTGGTATAACCCTCTACCCGCTAAAGGCTTAAGATGCTCTAAGCTGGTATAACCACTGAGAAACTTCAGTCTGGTAAACCTTTTTTTACTACGGCAATCCGTAATTTCCGAACATTGAGGACAGGGGCACAAAGGAAGCGACATGCAGCCAAAGTTAATCATTCATGGCGGTGCGGGCAGCGCGCTGGACGGCAAAGGCGGCGCGGAAGCAGTGCGCAAGTCGCTCTACAGCATCCTCGGTACGGTGTATCCCTTGCTTGTGCAGGGGCTGAGTGCGACGGAGGCAGTGGTACAGGCGGCACAGCAGCTCGAGGATGACCCACTGTTCAATGCTGGGACGGGTTCTGTGCTGCAAATCGATGGGCAGATCCGCATGAGTGCGGCGCTGATGGATGGCGCTCGCCACAGCTTCAGCGGGGTGATCAATGTTTCGCGGGTGCAGCACCCGATTGAGCTTGCCGACTACCTCCAAGGCTCAGATGACCGCATTCTTTCTGACTATGGCTCTGCGGAGCTGGCGCGGGAGCTGAACGTTCCGCTCTACAACCCGCTAACTCAGCAGCGGCTGGAGGAGTGGTGGGTCGAAAGCCAGCACGATTTCAAAAAGCGCATGGGCTCGGTCACGACTGCGGGGGTGGGCACGATTGGCGCGGTGGCTCTCGATGAATTGGGGCGGCTGGCGGCGGCAACGTCTACCGGTGGGCGTGGCTTTGAGCGTATCGGACGGGTCAGCGACTCGGCGATGCCTGCTGGCAACTACGCGGATGAGCAGGCTGCGGTTAGCTGTACGGGAATTGGCGAACACATTATTGATGAGGCTCTGGCAACGCGGATTGTGGTGCGGGTTACTGATGGCCTCAGTCTCAGCGAGGCGTTTGATAGGTCTTTTGCTGAGGCCCGCAGCCGCAACCGTTATTTTGGGGCGATTGGCTTGGATGCGAGGGGTGAAATTGCCTGGGGCAAAACCAGCGAGGTGCTTCTGGCGGCCTATCACGATGGGGAAAGAATCGGGGACACGCTCTGACTGAGGCGTCTTGCCAGGTCAGCGACGAGGTTCAGAGCTGGATGACAGGTTTGAGCCGTTTTCGGGGGAAGTTGTGGCGGGTAGAGAGAACCCGGACTGGGGCAGGGCTGTTTCATTCGCTATAGCAGGGCCGGTAAAGATGATCGGCCCTGCTTGCGCAGGGGGACTGGGGGAGGTTCGCATGGGTGTCAACTGAAGGCTGAAGCGCCTCAGACTTGCTGGGTCAGCGGGTCCTAGGCTCGGTGTCGCGACCCCCTGCCTGGGCCTCATCACGCAAAACTGCGCTTTCCGACGCTCCAAGCCCGGAGCCTCGAGTTCCCAGTCCGGCAGGTCGAGCCATCCGCTCCAGACTCCGAGTCCGGCACCCGCTCTGCCGAGCGCCAAGCCGCGAAAGCCAGGAAAATGGCCCGACCTGCCGAGCCTTCAGCGCGCACAGCCGAGTTCTAGATTGGAGGCTTCGAGTGCTCAGCCGAATGCTGCGAGTTCCAGGCTCGGTAGGCCGAGTGGCCAGCGGCCAGCGAGTCGCAACCACAGCAAAGCGGCCCAAGCTTGGACGACGAGGTCCCGAGCCTGACAGATCCCCCTCAGAAGTTCACGAGCCAAGTTCAGAACCTCTCCAGAGACTCACGCAACTAGGTCAGAGAGCCTCAACGCCCAGAGCCCCAGCCTCCGAATCCGAAGCTCACTGGCCTCCAAGGTCCTATGTTTTGTTGCGAATTCTGCTGGTGAGGCACAGCTAGCTTCAGCATAGTAATAGAGCTCTGCTCCGCATCAGCCTTACCTTCACCTGCAGAGTTCTGAGCACCCTCCGGGAGGAGCCAGACATGTTTAGCAAAATCTTAGTCGCAATCGATTTTTCAGGTATGAGCAAGCGCGTATTTGACGAAGCGCTCACCCTAGCTCAAGCAGTTGGGGCACAGATGATGTTGCTGCACGTCCTCTCCGCCGACGAACAGGGAAGCCCCGATATCTCCCTCTTCTCCAGCCTGACCTACTATCCAGGCATGCGCGACGACAGCCTGCGCAGCTACGTCGCCCAATGGGAGGAATTTGAGCATCAGGGACTTGAACTGCTGCAGGCTCGAGCCGCCGAAGCCGCCGTGGTCGGCGTCACCGCTGAATTCACCCAGATGCCAGGCAGCCCAGGCCGTGCAATTTGCGACCTAGCCCACACTTGGGGCGCAGATCTAATCTTCATGGGCCGTCGAGGCCGCTCCGGCCTCAGCGAAGCCCTCCTAGGCAGCGTCAGCAACTACGTCACCCACCACGCCCCCTGCTCAGTGCTCACCATCCAGGGAACCACTCAGCCCGACCACACAACCGCCACTCAGGCTGCGGCCACCACTGCCTGAGGCCAAGCCGCCTCGCCGCCTCATCCCAAATCAGACAAAGCTATTGACAATATCTTTCAACAAGCTACACTGAGCAAAGTGTTCTCCTCTCTGAGGATCGGCAAGGGAGCCAAGTCAGCAGTGCTGAGTGGTTCCCTTTTTTATTGAGAGTTGATTTGGGTAATGGACTTGTCAGGCACTCGACAGAGCAGGCAAAATTAGGGAACCTTCTGTCCGGCGCGGACATCCTTGCAAGGAAGAAGCGAGAGACGCTCGGTTAGGCAGTGTGCAGGATCCTTGATATGTTTTCAGGCATGTTTTCAATGGCACTTTCTTTGCGTTCTGGCTGGCTTCTGGTCAGTGTGCTGGCGGTTGGCTCGCTCGTTTCACCCGCCTCAGCGCAGACAGCCAACGAGCTGTTGCAAAATCCCCAGGGCAATGACTTGCAGGGGTCAATCAACAATGGCAGTTTCAGCGTTCTGAATCTGGTCAATCAGATCAATCTCAGCGGCGGCACCAGTGCCGCTCAGTTTGAGGCCAATCAGCAGCGCAACCTCAACCAGGAGTTCGCCAACTTCCGGGATCGTCAGCGTCAGCCAGTCGGACCGGAAGTGCTCACACCACCCGCCAACAACGGCAGCCCGACCAGTCAACCGGCCATCCCTCAGCAGGACAACTCGCCTGCTCAGTGACCGGCGACCCGCACACTGCTATCGCCGTCCTGGGCCTGGGGGCTTGGGGTAGCACTCTGGCCTTATTGCTCAAACGCTCTGGCCACGAGCTGCGCGGTTGGAGTCGCTCGTGTAAAGTCTCCCTGGCGGAAACCATTACTTCGGCTGGGGTGATTGTGGCAGCACTGCCAGTGCAAAGCTTACGAGAAGTCGCCCAGCAGATCGCGTCCCTCCAGTTGCCGCCCGACACGATTGTGGTGAGTGCCACCAAAGGCTTGGAGCCTGGACTGGACGGCCTGCGCAGCCGTCCGCTCACGCCCTCGCAGATCTGGCAAGCCCTGCTGCCGCACAACCCAGTCGTGATTCTGTCCGGCCCTAACCTCTCGGAGGAGATTCGGCGCGACCTGCCTGCTGCCACCGTCGTCGCCAGTGCACAAGCCGCCGCTGCTGAACAAGTACAAAGCCTGTTCGCCAGCCCAACCTTTCGGGTCTATACCAACCCAGATCCGACCGGCGTAGAGTTGGGCGGGGTGCTTAAGAACATCATGGCGATCGCTTGTGGCGTCAATGATGGCCTCTGCCTGGGCAACAACGCCCGCTCCGCTCTGATCACCCGTGGCTTGGTAGAAATCCTGCGCGTCGGCGTCCACTGGGGCGCGCAACCAGAGACCTTCTATGGCCTCTCAGGACTAGGAGACTTGCTCGCGACCTGCACCTCCCCCCTATCGCGCAATTACCAGGTGGGTTGGGCCCTGGCCCAAGGCAAGCTGCTGACTGAGGTGTTGCAAGGGCTAGTTGGCACTGCCGAGGGTGTGCACGCTGCACCGATCTTGGCGGCCTACGCTCGCGAACACAGGCTAGCGGTCCCAATCACTGAGGCGGTTTGTTCTGTGCTCGAAGGGCAACAGACGCCTCAGACAGCGCTGGCAGAGCTGATCAACCGGCCGCTAAAGGCTGAAAACTTTTGAGTGAGAATGCTTGAAGTGGGGCGCAAGCAGGGACACAAAAATAAGCGCACGGCCTAGACCTAAAGTGCGCTTAGTACTCCTAACCCTTTCGGTGCAACGTACTCTTTTGTCCTTAGAGGAACAGACTACAGCCTAGCGACGGATTAACAGGGGAGGTTAATTTATTTTTTAGATTCTGTGTAAGGTTGTATTGAACTCGGCAATTTCTCAGCTTGATTGGAACGTAATGGCGGTTTCGATTCGATTTCTACCGAATGATGTCACGGTGGTCGCCCAAGTGGGCGAGCCGATGTTGGCGGTTGCTGCTCGGGCTGGCATCCGCATTCCCACCGGCTGTTTGATGGGGTCTTGTCATGCCTGCGAAGTGGAGATCAATGGACTGGGTGAGATCTGTGCCTGCATCACCGCAGTGCCACCGGGCCAAGCGGCGCTGACCGTGAATCTGTTCATCGACCCGAGCTGGTGAGCGTGCCGGATACTCTAGTTTGGCTGGCAGACGCGGCAGTGCTGGCACTGAGTGCAACTGTCTTGCGACGGGCCGCGACCCAGGCTCCGGCAACCCAGTGTCAGCCTCTGCTCGAGGCGGCAACGGTCCAGATGGGGCTGCTGGGGTTGGCGTTGCTGGGGCTAGCCGCGGCGAGTCTGTCAGTGGCGCAATAAGCAAGAAGCTGGAACGATTGAGGTCAACCGTGGTGGAACTCGAAGCTTTTCAAGTGTGCGATGATGATCTGAGTGCGGCGGCGCTGGCCCACTACCTGCAGGCCAATACCCTCGCGGTAGACACAGAGACCATGGGTCTCAAACCCCAACGTGATCGGCTATGCCTGGTGCAGGTGGCCGATGCAGCAGGACGAGTGACCCTGGTGCGGCTGGCTCTTGGGGTTCAGCGGGCTCCTAACCTGCAGCAGTTGCTGGAGGCTCCTCAGATCGAGAAGGTATTTCACTACGCCCGCTTCGACGTGGGTATGCTGCGCCATCACCTGGGGATCGAAACGGCACCAATTTTCTGCACTAAGATCGCCAGCAAGCTGGCGCGCACCTACACGCCCCGCCATGGCCTCAAGGACTTAGTGCAAGACCTATTGCAAATTGAGTTGGATAAAACCGCCCAAAGTTCTGACTGGGGCAACGTTCAGGCCCTCTCGGAGCAGCAGCTGCGCTACGCGGCTACGGATGTGCTGCACCTACTGAAGGCACGCGACCGGCTTCAGCAGATGCTGGAGCGCGAGGGGCGCTGGACGCTGGCCCAGGCTTGCTTCCGCTGTCTACCCACTCTCGTGCGCTTAGACCTTACAGGGTATGAGGATGTGTTCAACCACTAACCCCTGAGTCCTTGCTACACCCGCACCTTGGCGCAGTAGCGAGTCCGGGTTCGTAGGATTCTGCCACTCAGCCGCCGAACCGTAACGCGGTAGGAGCAGCGCGTGACGTAGCGCGCTGCAAGCAGGGTGCGGTTCGGGCGGGAGCCTTGGGGAACAGTAGTCGCTGGCTCAACACCAGACGCAGGGGCGGCAAGCACACCGTTGGTTTGCACGGTTAAGCTGGTAGCTTGCACAGGACGTGTTCCTATTGCACCGACAGTCATCAGCAATGCCAAAACTGCAGCTGCTGTCCTTAGTGGTTGAATCACGGTAGTCTCCACGAGTCAGAATGATCATTGCAGCTAACTTGGCAACCCTGATTCAGGAATTCAGATAAGCTGAAGCCACCTAAAATGAACGGAGCTGAGTGCAAAAGTTCAGCGATAGCTAGACATCTAGTAGGCGTAGCGCTTACTTACTTAGCACAGCCCCAGGCAACAACTCGCCCATTCCGGCCAACGGCTCGTAGAGCGGCGCGTTCTGCCTCGGTGCGAGTAGCGCCGCGTGTGGAATAGCCAATTCGGCTTCCTGCCTGGTTAATTGCCAGAGCACCACAAGAATTGGCAAACCAAGAACGAATCGTGCAATCGCTGACGCCACAAGCTCTGAGGGCTGCAGCTTCAGCAGTTGGCCGGGTCGGACGATTGACGGCGATTCCATATCTAGTGGTGGAAGCAGAGATAGCGATCGCCCCAAAGTTATTTCGCGCCAAGGCCGAACCCGCTGACAAACCCATAGACACACCCAGAGTGATAACCAGTGCTTTCAAAGCGTAGCGCATCGGTGATATCCTCAGGCTCAACGCCAAAGTTATAACAATTTGTTTACGTAGGTGTCATCAGTTTTTTAGTAAAAATTCTGTTTTTCTGAGGGTTTTAGTCTTCTCGTTACTGTCAACACTGATAGGTGTCGTAGGCATCACGGGGCTTTCCAAATCTGGAAATGACTTTGTCAATATTGGCAACCGATATCTCCGGATTAGGCTTAGTATGCTTAGTGCCTTAAGTACAGATAACCTCAGCAGAGGAGGCTGGCACAGCAGTCTCAGGGGCCAGTATACATTTCTCAGCCCAGTCACTGGGATTTCCTGACAGTTGTTAGAGGCTTAACAGAAACAGGGGACTTTTGTGAATCCTTGCCCCGAACCGGTTGGGGAGGAGCGCCGTAGGCTAAGGTGGGCCAAATCCCAAGAGTGTGATGAGATGTCCATGCTGACAGAGACGCTGGAGCGGATTCTGGCTTGGCTCCAGGCGCACGACCAACCAGCGGCGGCGTCCCTTCAGCCGGGGTTGAGCCAGGCAGAAATTGAAGCCAAGGTGAAAGAGCTGCCTTTCCGCTTGCCCCAGGAGGTTTATGAGCTTTACCAGTGGCGCAATGGCGACCCTGCCGGGCATGAGCTGTTTCCCTACCACGTTTTTCTGCCGCTAGAAGAAGCCGTCCACCGGCTCGGCAGTCGACACCAGCTGCCTGAACCCTGGGACCCGAAATGGTTCCCGATTTTTGATTTTGATGAGAGCTATTACGTAGTCATTTGTGATGAGACCGACACCGAAGCTTCGCCGACCTTTTTGATCGACGAGATCCCCGAGTTTTGTGTGGAGTACGCCACCCTGACCCACATGATTCGCACGGTTGCCGAGTGCTACGAAGCCGGGGCTTACTATCTCAACGATCAGGGCGTGTTGGACATCGACTATGAGAAAATCGAGCCCATTCGCCAGCGGTACGTGAGTGATGGTGACAGTGACGGGCTAGAGGCCAGTTAAACTGGCTTCGGGCTGATGCGGCAGGCGCAGTCGTTGCAGCAACTCGGCCAAGGGTTGCCAATTGTCTGCCTGGACGATCGGCTCCCAGACGGCTTCGATGTCTGGTCTGAGCAATACGGTCATGGGGTTATGCCGGTGCAAGCGTTGGGCCACCCGCGCCATCTCGTGCTCTGGCAGATCGTTGAGCAGGCGGTGGTAGAGCTTGCGCCAGGGGTCCAGCAGCAGGGTTTGGTTCGGGAGGATCAGGAAATCCGGCTGACTTAAGATGTGGCCTGGATCGTCGCGCCAGAGGCTGTCAAACTGCTGGGTTAGGGCTGCGAAAAAGCCGTGATAGCCGACATCAGCTGCACTCAGGAATTGGAGCGTCAGCTCTAGCAGATCTTCCAAGTCTGGGCTGAGGCGAGCCTCGAAGCCTAGCTTGTTGAGCATGCGTTGGTGATAAGTCCAGTGGTAGTGCGGCGCAAATTGGTCTAGCCCCGCCTCTAGGTCTGTCAGGGGAATCACGGCGGCTAAGGGGCGCTGAAGGAGTTCTAAATTCAGGCGGCAGATGCCCGGTTGACTGCCGTAGCTGTAGCGTCCAGAGTGGTCAAAATAGGCGGCGGTGAAGCGTAGATCATAGCGGTCGATGAAGGCATAGGGGCCGTAGTCGAAACTCTCACCCGTGATCGACAGATTGTCGGTGTTGAGGACGGCGTGGCAGAAACCGACCGACATCCATTGGGCAACCAGTTCGGCCACGCGTTTGACCAGCTCGGCGTAGAACTGCGCGTAGCAATCAGGCTGAGCGCATAACGCGGGGTAGTACTGCTCGACGACGTGATTGAGCAAGGTTTGAATCAGGTCTGGGCGGCGCAGGTGGTGCAGGCGCTCAAAGGTGCCGAAGCGGATGTGAGAGCGGCTGAAGCGCACCATCACCGAGGCGCGGGTGGGCGACGGCTCATCACCGCGCCAGAGCGCCTCCCCGGTTTCAATCAAGCTCAGACAGCGCGAGGTACGCACGCCCAGTTCATGCAATGCTTCGGCGGCTAGGACTTCGCGCACGCCGCCTTTGAGCGTTAGTTTGCCATCTGCGCCTCGGGAGTAGGGTGTGCGTCCGGAGCCTTTGGTGCCCAGGTCGTAGAGTTCGCCGTCGCGGCCGCGCACTTGGCCGTAGAGAAAGCCTCTGCCGTCGCCCAAAAAGGGGTTGTATTCGCCAAATTGGTAGCCGTGATAGCGCAGCGCCAAAAACGGTTCGCGGCCCTGGAATTTGCCGAACGCCTCAATGAACTGCTCGTCACTCACGCTCTGCGGATCGAGCCCTAATTGCGGCAACAGACGGTCGTTGCGAAAGCGCAGGCGGTGGCTGGGAAATTCAGCGGCTGCGACGACATCGAAATAGTCCTCTCCCAGCGCGGCTAGCACAGGCTCATAATCGAGCGCGAGCAGAGGATTGAGAGCGTTAGCGGAGGTCATGGGCAAAGGGGGTGGGCAGGTACAAATCCTATAGAATGAGGGGGCCTTTCACAACCCCGAGTTGACAGCAGTGTGAGCAAGCAGTATCAGGTTCAGATCTATGTGACTTTGCGCCCTTCCGTCCTCGACCCTGCGGGCACGGCGATGCGTGCAGGGATTCAGCAATTGGGCTACCAGGACGTCAGCGATGTGCGCATCGGCAAGTACATTGAGCTGAGCTTGCGCGCCCCCAACGAGGCGGCCGCTCGGTCGCAGGTGGACCGCCTGTGCGACCAGCTGTTGGCCAACCCCGTCATTGAGAATTATCGCTTTGAATTAGCCGAGTCCGCGGCAAGGGTAGGGGCAAGCCTATGAAATTCGGCGTGATCGTCTTCCCCGGCTCTAACTGTGACCGCGATGTGGCCACGGTGACGCGGGGCGTGTTCGGCCAGCCCACGCGCATGGTCTGGCACCAGGAGACCGACCTGAGCGACCTGGATGTAGTGGTGTTGCCGGGGGGCTTCAGCTACGGCGACTATTTGCGCTGTGGGGCGCTGGCTCAGTTTGCGCCGGTGATGCGGGCGGTGCGCGAGTTTGCCCAGCGCGGCGGCTATGTGCTGGGTGTTTGCAACGGCTTTCAGATCCTCACCGAGGCGGGGCTGTTGCCGGGGGCGCTGGTGCGCAACCGGGGCCTGCACTTCGTCTGTGAGCCGGTGGCCTTGCGGCTGGAGCGCACCGACCTGCCCTGGACCCGCCAGTACGCGCCGGAGGCGGTGATCACCCTGCCCATCGCCCACGGCGAGGGCTGCTATTACGCTTCGCCCGAGCTGCTGGCTGAGCTAGAGGCGCACCGGCAGATCGTGTTCCGCTACTGTACTGCGGCAGGCGAGGTCAGCGCTGCGAGCAATCCCAATGGCTCGTTGGCCAATATCGCGGGCATCTGCAACCGCAGCGGCAACGTGCTCGGCTTGATGCCGCACCCAGAACGCGCCGCCGACCCGCAGTTGGGCAACACAGACGGCGCAAAGCTGTTTGCCAGCCTGTTGAGCGCCGTGCCTGCTCTGGTGGCCTAGCGAACCATGGCCGACCCCCAAAATCGCAACGACAAGGATCAGGACCACCCGCTCTACCGTATTGACCGCGAGATCCTCAACCAGCTGCTGGCGGCGGAGCCCAACGACCGCAACCTGGCAGAACTTGCGCGCCTGCGCATTCGCTACCTGGGCTTCCCCGGCGCACGCGATATCCAGAAGG
This sequence comes from Leptolyngbya sp. SOY_34_metabat_272, assembly GCA_031399305.1. GTDB lineage: Bacteria > Cyanobacteriota > Cyanobacteriia > FACHB-261 > FACHB-261 > FACHB-261. Next base: position 35,092 of record JANNOU010000049.1, on the reverse strand, counting down.
ACCTAGACCAAGCGCTCCAGAACTGGGGGCTCAGCGAGCCCGCCCTGTTTGAGAAAACCCGCGCCATCCACGCAGCGGCCCAGATCTACAAAGGCGAAGGAGCCCGCCGCGAGGATTGGGCTTAAGCCATTGCCGCCAACGCTTGCCGAAAATCAAGCAACGGGAACCCGCCGCCTCGTGCAGCTGCAGGGTGGCCAGATCACCGTCCACAGTCAACCCGGCCAGGGCAGCACCTTCAGCGTTTGGCCGCCCATCGCCAGCTCCGCCTGAGCCGATCACTCCTCAGACTTCTCCGACACCTCAGCTTTCTCGCGGTCCGAGGTTTTGAGTTCGTCCTTAAAGCCCCGCAGGCTGCGGCCTAGGGCATTGCCCAATTCGGGGAGCTTTTTGGGACCGAATATAAACACTGCGACCAGCAGAACGATCGCGATTTCAGGCCAACCCAACCCAAACATGGCGCTTCCTCAGCAAACAGGCCAGACAGAAGAGCCGGGCACAGCCACCTCTTCCACGGTTCAGTGTGCCACAAGCCGGTCCACCGCCGAAGCCTCACTCCGGCCCGACCTGGGGGCGCAGCAGATCGATGGAATAGCTATAGCGGTCGGCTCTCGAGACAGTTTCGCCGCAGATCAGCGGGTAGTCCTCCACGGTATAGGCCGTGTAACGGGCCACCAGCATCGACGCGCCGACCTCCACCTCCAAGTGTTGGGCCATCTGCGGGTCCGCTGGGGCACACTCCAGCACCAGATTGACATGCTCCACCGTGATCTGATGGCTTTCCAGGGTGGGGTAGACGAACTGCGTCTGCAGCTCCGCCGCCAACTGATCGCCCACGCGCTCAGGTAGGTAGGTGATGTCCATCGCGATCGGCTGGTGGTCCGCCAGGATCACCTTGGTCTGACAGTAGACAATCGCCTCGGGCAGCTGCTGCAAACTGTTGGCAACCCAAGGGCTGCTGGTCACCCGCTCATAGGAAATCGACTTGATGCCCGGCTCAATGCCGCTGCTGCGCATCTCGTCTTCGAAAAACTTCAGGTGGCCTGCGAGTGAGCGCCGGACCTTGCGGGTTTCCTGCACAAACACGCCGCGTCCTTGCTCAGAGCGCAGCAAACCCTCGCGCACCAAATTGCCAATCGCCCGTCGTACGGTAATGCGACTGACCGCAAATTCACGCGTGAGCTGGAACTCACTGGGCAACTGGTCACCTGGCTGTAGTCGGCCCTCCTGGATCCAGGTGCGCAGAATATCGGTGACCTGGCGATGCAGGGGGTATTGAGTGTTATGGCGGTCGAGCACAGGCATCAGGTGGTTGGCCGTCCTTATTCTACAGAGCACACGGGTGCGCCCTGTATAAACGGACTCCTTGCCCGCAGGGCAGGGATTTATACTTATCACCACTATTTCAACACACAGAGGGGGCAGACCACTGTCCGCCCCCAACACATCTGTGAACTTTTGCGCTGATTGGTGAGGATTTGCCTACGGAGCCAGCGCACTACCGCGTAGCAGCGAGCCGAGCGTTTTGGCAGTCACCTTAAGCTGCACCAGCGGATTGGCCGGAACCACAGTCTTGTAGAGGTAGCTATCGAAGGTCATCTTCTGCACATCGCGGTCGGAGCACATCTCCACGAAGGCTTCGCGCGTGGCGTCAGAGCGGTAGAACACCGTCTGCAAGAGGTCCAGGACCTTGTAGGTCATGCCGTACTGTTGGTCCCAGCGTTGTAGGTAGACCTTGAGTTCCCGCTCGCTGGGGATCCGCTGGCCCTCCTTTGAGAACTCCACGATTGCCTCTGCACACATGCGCCCTGATTTGGCAGCAAAGTAGATGCCCTCGCCCGAGGACTTGGTCACCGTGCCAGCGGCGTCGCCGACTAGTGCCACCCGGCCCCGTACCCGCACCGGACGCGGATGTTCCGGAATCGGATGGGCCTCCACTTTGATGATTTTGCCGCCCTGCAGCTTGGCCGCCGCCCGCGCCCGAATCCCGGCCTGCAGATCTTTGATCCGGGCTTTGTTGGGCTTCATCGTGCCGGTGCCCACGGCGACATGATCGTACTTGGGAAACACCCAGGCGTAGAAGTCGGGCGAGACGTCGCTGCCCAAATACATCTCGGCTCGGTCCTCGTAGAACTTCATCTTGTCGTCGGGGATGCGGATGCGCTCTTGAAAGGCGATCGCGTAGTTATAATCCCCAGCCTCCATGTCCTTGGCGATCCGTGAGTTGGCTCCATCGGCGCCAATCACCAGATCTACTTCCAGGCTCTTTTGCACGCCTTCGGGGCCGCCATCAGACAGGTCGGTGTAGTCGAGGACGTAGGGCTTATTGCCGTTGTCGTGGATGTGCAGCTTGTAGACGACGCCGTTGATGATCTGCGCGCCCAGCTTCACGGCGCGGTCGCGCAAGAAGCCGTCGAGCACCTCACGACGGCACATGCCGATGTACTCATCCTGGTTGTCAAGGTTGATGTCCACCTCGTAGTTGGAGGGAGAGATCATCTTCATCTTGCGCACGCGCCGGTCGATGATCTCAGGCGGCAAGTCGAACTCGCTCACCATGCACAGGGGAATCGCGCCGCCGCAGGGTTTGGCGTTATCCAGTTTGCGTTCAAATAAATAGGTTTCAATGCCCGCCTTTACCAGAGTCTCAGCGGCAGAAGCGCCTGCCGGACCCGAGCCCACTACAGCCACCCGTAGAGTCAACGCTCTCGTCTCCCCTCGTCCTTTGTTACAAGGGGAATCGTATCACGGCTTTTTCGCCTGCCTGAGCGGCTTCTGGCTCTTACCGAGGACTTGTAATAGGCTTTAACACTTGTGTTAAGAATCGCAACTTTGGCGCGGGGCGAAAGGCCCCAAATGCGGATGGCGAGACTCGAACTCGCACAGGCAAGCCTACTACCCCCTCAAGATAGCGTGTCTACCAATTCCACCACATCCGCACGGCTTCCAGGCCACTCAGTCTAGCATGAGCCTTGCGCGAGTGAGCAGAGGCCATTGGGCAACCGATTCGCTATGATGATAAGCGCTGTCAAAAATTTTCCTCAAGCCGGACTGAGAACGAAGGAACCCCAAATGGCGAAGAAGAGCATGATCGAGCGGGAGAAGCGGCGGCAAAAACTGGTGAACCAGTACGCCGACAAGCGCGCCACCCTGTTGGAAGAGTTTTCGAAAGCGACCTCCCAGCAGGAGAAGCTCAACGTCCATCGTCAGATCCAACAGCTGCCGCGCAATGCCATGCCTACCCGCTTGCACAATCGCTGCTGGGTGACTGGACGCTCCCGCGGCTACTATCGCGACTTCGGTCTCTCGCGCCACGTGCTGCGGGAGATGGCGCACCAAGGGCTACTGCCCGGTGTCACGAAGTCGAGCTGGTAGGGCGAGTGCGCTTTAGTAGCCGCAGCAGCTGTTGAGGCCCAGGCTGCTGAGCAGCAGGTCGCTGACGGCATTGGCCACAGCGAACTCGCTGTAGAAGCTCTTGGAAAAGTCGAACGCCTGCATCTCCGTGATGATGGCTATCACCAGTTCGCCCACGTCGTTTTCACCTTCCAGCCGCTGCCGAGCAAACACTTGGGCGGCGCGCTGGGCGATGTGCCGATTGATCGGCTCGGGCATAAACTCTTGATCCAGCCAGCGGTGTAGGGCGGCGGTCAGCCACTCGGTCTCTTGCTGAGCATTCTGGACAGGAGGAAGCGTGACGGGTGCAATCGGGTCGGTCATCACCGGCAGCAAGCGCGCAGAGTGTAAAAACTAGTCAGGCGAAACGGTGGCTTGGGTGGTCGCCCTCAGTATACTAATCCTGGCTTTTGTCAAAACTATCGCGCAGAGGAACGGGTCATGGCACTTGTAGTGGGTCAGCAAGCTCCCGATTTCAGATTGCAAGACACGCGGGGCAATCAAGTTTCGCTCTCGGGTCTGGCAGGACAAAAGGTGGTCCTGTACTTTTATCCCAAGGACGATACCCCCGGCTGCACCAAGGAAGCCTGCAGCTTTCGCGAAGCCTATCAGGATTACCTGGACAAGGGCATCGCTGTTTACGGTGTCAGCAAGGACGACCTCGACTCGCACCAAGCGTTCACCGGCAAGTACAACCTGCCCTTTCCCCTGCTGGCGGATCCCACGGGCGCGATGATCCAGGCTTATGAGGTGGACGGTGGTGGCTACGCGCAGCGGGTCACCTATGTGATCGATGAAGCCGGGGTGATTGAGAAGGTCTATGGTGTGGGCAGCGTCAAGACCGATACCCACGCCACCGACATCCTGGCCGATCTGGGCTAAAGTAGCCGGGGACAAAGCTGAGGAGCGACGGTTGATGACACCCCCCAGGAACCCTCTGCGTCCCACCCGCACCGGATTTCTGAGCTGGAAGGGCTCGGACAATTCGGTGGCCAAGCAGGAGCCGACGCTGGTGGATGATTTCCCCGTCGCCCAGCGCCAGCCGCCCAAACTTTCGGCCAACTCTGCCCGTCCAGCGGCTTCGACGCCCTGGGCGGCTTGGGTGTCTGGGCTGGCGGTTCTGCTCGGTCTGGTGGGCATAGGCGGCTGGTTGTTCGTGGTCGGTTGGCGTCAGACACCCTTGGCAAGTCAGTCCACGCCGTCGGTGCTGCCGACGCCCCAAAGCAGCCCCGCCCCGAGCCTCAGCAACACTCCTGCGTTGCCGACGCCCCGCACCCTGCTGGGCCACCGGCCCTTCATCGAAGCGCCCCGCGACAGCCTGCGCTCAATCGGGCTAGGGCGAGACGGCAGAGACATGCTGATGCGAGCGGCGGCGGCGGAACGCTTCAAGGGGATGCAAGCCGCAGCCCAGGCCGAGGGCGTGCGGCTGGTGCCGATCTCCAGCTTCCGCAGCCTTGAGGATCAAAAACGCCTATTCTTTGAGCTGGCCCGCAGCCGCGACCAGCGACCGCAGGAGCGGGCCAAGGTGAGCGCGCCGCCCGGCTACAGCGAGCATCACACCGGCTATGCCCTGGACCTTGGCGACGGAGCCAACGCAGCGGCAGACCTCAGCGAGAGCTTTGATCAGACTGCCGCTTACCGCTGGCTGCAGACCAATGCGGCTCGCTACAGTTTTGAGCTGTCGTTCCCGCGTGACAATCCCCAGGGAGTCAGCTACGAGCCCTGGCATTGGCGTTTTGTCGGCGATAGCGACAGCCTGCAAACCTTCTATTGAGTCTGTCTCTCAGCCGGTTGAGCGGGGGTGCAGAGCGGACCTGATAGCCTAAGGCTATGAACACAGCCAGTCTGAATGCAATTGCTCTAACCGTCTTTGGGGTGACCCTTTCAGTGCTGCTAGGACCCCTGTTGCACCTGAGCCCAGCGGTGCCGGCTAGCGTGACCGCTTTGGGGCTGGCGCTGTGGGTGGCCGATCGCTTTTGGTTAGCAGGGCGCGGCGGCGACCTGGTGCAGGGGTTGGTCGCGCAGACCGCCGCCGGACATCAGGAGCGGGTGCTGGTGCATGAAGCCGGGCACTTTCTGGCAGCGCATCTGCTGGGCGTGCCGATTGTGGAATACACCCTGAGCCCCTGGGAGACGTTTCGGCGCGGACAGACTGGGGCGGGCGGCGTAGTATTTGACCGCAGTGAACTGGAGCAGCAGCTCGCCAGCGGCAGCCTCGCCGCCAGCCTGTTGGAGCGCTATTGCACGATCTGGATGGCCGGGATCGCCGCCGAGCAACAGCTGTTTGGCGTCGCCGAGGGCGGCTTCGACGACCGGCAGCAAGTGCGTCTGGCCCTGTCCCAGCTGCGGCGCAAGCATGACAAGCAGCTGAACCTGGAGCTGCACGAGCGCTGGGCAGCCCTGCGGGCACGGACCCTGCTGCAAGAAAATCAGCCCGCCTACGCAGCGCTGCTGGCACAGATGCGCTGCCGCGCCAGTGTGGCCGACTGCTGTGCTGCAATTCAGCAGCAGCTGGAGCCCACAGCGCCGGACCGCTAAACTTGAGCGCTGAGCCTCAGAACCCGAACATCCGAGCCCGAAGCTCGGGCCAGCGAGCTCAGCGCTCGGCGCTGCGAGCATCGCCCCAGAACCCCCGAGCCCGAAACTCGCAAATTAGCGTTAACCACCTGAGCAGTCGAGCGCCAAGCCAGAAAGGTCGAGTTCAAGTCTTGGGCCTTAGAGCCAGGAACTCCGGGCTCGGAGCCCGTAGCTTAGCAGGTGGCGTCTAGAGGACCGAACAGCCCCGCCCCGCCCGACCTCAAGGCAACCCCTGACTGAGGTTCAAGCTAGAGGGGGCCGGTTCAGGCGGCTCGACTCCCTCGACACAACTGACCACGCAATTGCGACCCCCCGCTTTGGCCCGCAGCAGATTCTGATCGGCCCGGTGCAACAGACTGATGCCCTGGTTATCATCTGCCTCCTGTAGGCAAGCGGTGCCCATGCTGACCGTGATATTTAGAACCGTGCGCTCATCCAGAGCAAAGGGCTGATCGCTCACTAAGCTGCGCAAGCGGTTGCTGACCCGCGCCGCCTCCGGCAGGTCAGTGTTGCTCAGGATGATCACAAATTCCTCACCGCCGTAGCGGAACAGCGTGTCGTGAAAGCGCAGGTTGTGCTGCAAGCGGTTGGCCAACAGCCGCAGCGCTTGGTCACCAGCCAGATGGCCATAACGATCGTTAATCGACTTAAAAAAATCCACATCCAGCATGATCAGGCTCAAGGGCAGCCCTCGACTGCAGGCGTTCTGCACTTGGCGCGGCAGATCCGACTCCAGCGCGCGGCGGTTGTTGAGTTCAGTCAGCGGGTCGGAGAGGGCAATCGAGGCCAGCAGATCATTGGTGCGCACCAAACTGCGGTGGTTGTAGACCATGCGTAGACCGGCCCGAATGTGGGCCAGCAGCAGCCGGGGGCTGAGCGCCTGCGGCTGAAACACATCCGCCCCCGCCTCCAAAAACCCCACGGCGATCTCTTCATCCCCAAGGCCCTCCAGGGCCAAGCGGTGGGTTGGCGAGTCGCCGTGGAGCAGGATGCAGTAGATCCAGGCCAGCTTAGGCTGAGCCTTAATGCGTTCGCACAGCTGCAGACCCGAGCCGTCTGCGAGTTGAGACTTCATGACCACGACATCAGGCTGCTGCGCCTGGATCAGTTGCAGCGCCTCACAAATATCGATGGCTTTCTGAGCCGTGTACTCCCCGAGATCATCCAACTGGGAGAGCACCGCCGAGCTGAAGTCATTGTCCCCTACCACAAGAATTGAAGCGTGCATGCAAGGTCAGCCCTGGGTCTTCGGGAAAAGCAGAAGGGGGACGGACAGGCAGAGCAGCCACAGACTCTGGTACTGATGCCCCAGGATAGCGGCAAGTCAGCCACCACAGCCGCTGCCCACTGCAATTGCCTGGGCCTGTCACAGGCCGTTGGGGTAGCCCATAATTGGAGGAGGGCCGGTGTTCGGTTCATCGGCAGCTCTGGTTTGCTGCCCTAGCGTGTGTTTTAGAGATTGCCCCCATGTCCACCTCTTCCTCCAGTCCATCGCCGCTCAGCGGTCGTCAGACCCGCCAAAAGTTTCTGGATTTCTTCGCCAGACGGGGGCATGCTGTGCTGCCGAGCGCGTCCTTGGTGCCTGAGGACCCAACGGTGCTGCTCACGATAGCGGGCATGCTTCCCTTCAAGCCAATCTTCCTGGGCCAGCAGGAGCCAGAGGTGCCCCGTGCAACCACCGCTCAGAAGTGCGTACGCACTAACGACATTGAGAACGTCGGTCGTACTGCCCGCCATCATACGTTCTTTGAGATGCTGGGCAACTTTTCGTTCGGCGACTATTTCAAGCGGGAGGCGATTCCCTGGGCCTGGCAGCTGCTCACCGACCCGGAGGAGGGCTTCGGACTGCCGCCCGAGCGCTTGGTGGTCAGCGTGTTCAAAAGCGACCTAGATGGGGTAGCCAGTGATACCGAGGCAGCGACGATCTGGCGCGACGTGGTGGGCATCCCGGCACATCGCATCCAGCACATTGGCTCCGCCGACAATTTTTGGCGGTCTGGCGACACCGGCCCCTGCGGCCCCTGCTCCGAGATCTACTACGACTTTAAGCCCGAAGAAGGTGACGCTCAGATTGACCTAGAAGACGACAGCCGCTTCCTGGAGATCTACAACTTGGTGTTCATGCAGCTGAACCGCGACAGCGAGGGCAAGCTGAGGCCGCTCAACCAACAGAACATCGACACCGGCCTGGGCCTAGAGCGGCTGGCGCAGGTGCTCCAAGGGGTGCCCAACAACTACGAAACCGACCTGATCTTCCCGATCATCCAGACCGCAGCCCAAATCGCAGGCGTGGACTATCACCAGAGCGACGCGCGCACCCAGACCTCACTCAAGGTGGTGGGCGATCACGTGCGGGCCGTGGTGCATCTGATCACCGATGGCGTCCGGGCCGAGAACGTCGGGCGAGGCTATATCCTACGTCGCCTGATCCGCCGCGTAGTGCGTCACGGCAGACTGCTGGGCATTGACCAGGTGTTCACGCCCGCAGTGGCCGAAACTGCCATTGCCCTGTCTGAGGATGCCTACCCCCAAGTGCGCGCTGCGGAGTCGGCGATCAAAGCCGAGCTGCGGCGTGAAGAGGAGCGCTTCCTCAAGACCCTAGAGCGCGGCGAGAAGCTGCTGGCCGAGATCCTGGCACGACCCGAAACCCAGAGCTCGCAGCAGATCAATGGCCTGGACGCGTTTACGCTGTTCGACACCTACGGCTTTCCCCTGGAGCTGACCCAGGAGATTGCTGAAGAAGAGGGGCTCACGGTCGATGTCAAAGGCTATGGGCTGGCGTTGGAGCAGGCGCGGGAGCGCTCCCGCGAAGCCCACGAGAGCGTCGATTTGACTGTGCAGGGGACGCTGAACAGCCTGGGCGAGGCGCTGCACAGCACCGAGTTTTTGGGCTATGAGTTCAGCTCGGTGCAGGCCCAGGTGCAGGCGCTGCTGGTGGGCGGCAAACCGATGCAGTCAGCCTGTGTGGGCACCGAGGTGCAGATTGTCCTTGACCGGACGCCGTTCTACGCCGAATCGGGCGGGCAGATCGGCGACCGGGGCTATTTGTCGGGCGATAGCGTAGTGGTCCGCATCAGTGATGTGCAGAAAGACGGCAGCCTGTTCGTACATTGCGGACGAGTCGAACGGGGACAGCTCAACATCGGCGACACGGTCACCGCCCAGATTGACCTAGCCTGTCGGCGGCGGGCACAGGCGCACCACACAGCGACCCACCTGCTCCAGGCCGCGCTGCGGCAATTGGTTGATCCCCAGATCAGCCAAGCGGGCTCGCTGGTGGCCTTCGATCGGCTGCGCTTCGACTACCATTTCAACCGCCCTCTGAGTGCCGCTGAAATCCAGCAGATCGAGGAACAGGTAAATACCTGGATCGCCGAAGCGCACGGCCTGCGGAGTTCAAGCCTGGCGCTAGAGGAAGCCAAGGCTAAAGGGGCAATCGCTATGTTCGGCGAAAAATATGGCGCGCAGGTCCGGGTGATCGACGTGCCTGGCGTGTCCATGGAGCTGTGCGGCGGCACCCACGTCAGCAACACCGCCGAGATCGGTCTGTTCAAGATCGTGGCCGAGACCGGTGTGGCGGCTGGCATCCGGCGCATCGAGGCAGTGGCGGGTCCGGCGGTGCTGGAGTATCTGAACCTGCGCGACGGGGTCGTGCGCGAGCTCAGCGAGCGCTTCAAGATCAAACCCGAGGAGATCCCCGCCCGCGTCGCCGCGCTGCAAGAGGAACTCAAGCACAGCCAGAAGCAACTGGACAGCCTCAAGAGCGAGCTGGCGGTCGCCCGCTCAGCCGCGTTGCTGGACCAGGCGTACTCCATCGGCAACTTCAAGCTGCTGGTCTCGGACCTGGGCGACAGCGACCCCGAAGCGCTCAAGACAGCGGCAGAGCGACTGTTGCAGAAGCTGGGCGAAGGGGCCGTGGTGCTCGGCTCGGTTCCCGACGCCGAAAAAGTCAGTCTGGTGGCGGCCTTTAGCCCTGCGCTGGTCAAACAGGGCTTGCAGGCGGGCAAATTCATCGGCGAGCTCGCCAAGCTCTGCGGCGGCGGCGGCGGCGGTAGACCTAACCTGGCGCAAGCAGGCGGACGCGACCCCAGCAAGCTCAAACAGGCGCTGGAAACCGCCAGCACGCGGCTCATGCAAGCACTCGACCCCAAGGCCTGAGGCTTAGGCGGGGTTGGGAGCGAACTTGCCCTGATTAATCATGGATGGTGCCATCGGGCAGGATCGCGCCGCTGAGGTCAGCTCCGCCCAAATAGACCCCGCGCATCTCTGCGCCGCTGAGGTAGGCGTGGTTGAGCTTTGCCTCGGTGAGGTCGGCGCGGCTGAGGTCAGCACGGCTGAGGTCGGCTCCGTTCAGGTGGGCTTTGCTCAGGCTGGCGCGGCTGAGGTTGGCGCCGCTGAGGTTGGCACCGCTGAGGCTGGCGCGGCTGAGGTTGGCGCCGCTGAGGTTAGCCTGGCTGAAGTTGGTGCCGAGCAACTTGGCCCCAATGAAGCTGGATTCGCTCAGATTGGTGCCGCTGAGATCCGCGACGCTCAAGTTAGCGCGGCTGAAATCGATGCCGACCAAGCTGGCCTGGCTCAGGTTGGCATAGCTCAGATCTACTCGGCTGAAGTCACGTTCTCCAGCGGCGTAACGGCTCAAAAGTTCTTCAGGCAGCATCAGTTTTGGATCGGCCTGTTTGGATCCGCCTGCGACCGAGCTGCCAGGCTGCGACAGTCCGTGGCATGGTTACCCTCCTGCCGTATTTCTATCAGGCATTCCTGACCCAGGTCCGGGCGCTAGTCAGAGTTTGCGGTTTTCAACTCGTGAGCCGGGCCGCTGGGGTTCGGATTGCTCAGACTCCGCTGGCTGGCGACTGCTCTGGCCCGGCATAGCGCGGGAAACTAGGCAGGTGAATTGCCGCCAAAGACTTGACCGTGCGCTGACGACGCTCTGGGTAAACGAGCGGCGCAGGCCAAGCCGAGGTGGGCGACGGTTCAGGCAGCAGTGGCTCTGCGATCGCAGGCGTTTCTGGCCGCTCGTCCTCAGCCAGAGGGGGCACGTCCGAGTCAGGCGTGGGCAGCATCTCCTGGAGCCTGGGGTCCGATCCCGAGCCTTGGGGCTGCCAGGCAGGAATCGCAACCGCCTGCTCGCTCTGCGCTAGAGACGACAAGGGCAACTCGGGACCCGCCGGGGCGGAGCTGACGATCTCGTGACTCGGCGGCTCGGTGAGCAGAGGGCTGATCGAGGTAGGAGCCAGTCCGCCCGGCTGGGACCAGGGCTGAATCGGCGTGCTGAGCGCTGGCTGGCAGACCGCCGCCCCAGGCAGTTCGACGCAGCGCTCCAACGCCGCCTTGAATTGGAGCGTCTGGCGTTGCTGGCGTTGCAGACGACTCTGCAAATCACCACAAGTGCGCTGCCACTGGCGCAGCTGATTCTCCTGATCCAAGCGCCTTTGCTGGCTAAGCGACCACTGCTGTTCCAACTCCGCAATGCGATCCTGAGCCGCCTTGAGCTGATCACTTAAGGACTGATTCACGATTTTGGCCCGGTGCAAGCCCTGCTGGCTCTGCTCTAACTCTTGGTGCAGCCGGTTGACCTGCTGCAGTCGCTGTTGCTCTGCCGCCGCCAACGACTGGGTGCGCGACTCCAGGTCCGAGTTCTGTTGCTGATAACGTTGGGCCAGCGCTCGGGTTTGCGCTAAAGTCACTTCCAGTTCCGGCACGCCCGGACGCGCCTGAAAATCGACCGCGAGCGGACGAATGCTGGCCAGCGCCTCCTCTTCAGGGGAGTGTAGAGGCTCTAGATTCACTGCTGCTTGGGCCAGCTCCTCTGGCGTCAGGTCAGAGCTTGGGGTCGCATCCGGATCAGGCTGGCTCATAGTTGCTCGGGAAACGGGGCAGCGGAATCACGCTATTTTGCCGACGAAAAACTTAGAGTCATGATGAACTACAAGCCCCACATTGGCAACTTCCTTATTTTTTTGGACGGTTCTGGCGGTTTTCCCGGTTCCGGAACGCTGACTTTTTAAGATTTAGTTACACACGTTCCAACCGTTTCCATGCAGCTATCCCTGGCAATCGTGGCTTACAAAGCCGGTGACGTCACCAGCCGTCGCTGGGCCGAACAGTGCGCGCGTCAACTTCAGGACCGAGGCTGCCGTATTCTCATGGGGCCGAGCGGGGCGCGGGATAATCCCTATCCGGTGTTTCTGGAGTCGGCGGGTCAGCCGATTGATCTGGCAGTTGTCTTGGGCGGCGACGGCTCCAGCCTAGCGGCGGCTCGCCATCTGGCCCCCTACAAAGTCCCAATTCTGGCGATCAACGCTGGGGGACATCTGGGCTTCCTCACCGAGTCGCCGGAGGAGTGCGGCGACACCGAGGCGATTTGGGACCGGCTTCAGGCAGATCATTTCGCCATCCAGCGGCGCATGATGCTGCAAGCGCAGGTCTTCGACTCGGATGACCGCTCGACTCCCCCCTCGAGCGAGACCTTTCTCTGTCTCAACGAGATGTGTGTCAAGCCGGGCTCGGTGGACCGCATGCCTAGCGCCATCCTGGAGATGGAAATCGACCGCGAAGTGGTGGACCAGTACCAGGGTGATGGTCTGATCGTTGCCACGCCCACGGGCACCACGTCCTACACGGTGGCCGCCAGCGGCCCGATTGTCTCGCCAGGGCTGGACGCGATCACGATCACCCCTATCTGTCCCTTGAGCCTCTCTAGCCGCCCGATCGTCCTACCGCCCGGGGTGGTGGTCACGATCTGGCCCCTAGCCAACCCAGATCTGACCACCAAGCTCTGGACGGACGGTGTACTCGGCACCTCGATTTGGCCGGGTCAGCGCATCGATATCCGCATGGCCCAACATCAGGCGCAGTTCATCATTCTGCGTCAGAACTACTCCTACTACCAAACCCTGCGTGAAAAGCTGCAGTGGACGGGGGCGCGCATTCACTGGCATAACTCCCACCGTAACGGCTACGCTTCCCCCCCCGGTGGCAAGACAGAGTAGGGCGTCTAAGCCCCGTCGAGCCCGTTCACCCGCACCCCCACGCGGGCCACTGTGAGTGGACAAGCGTTCACTCACAGTGCGAATTCGGTCAGAGTGAATGGAGTTGTGTTCACCGTCACCCCAACTGCCTTCACAGTGGCCGCAACTCTAGAGCTGTGACCGAGCAAGCGTTGACCGTCGCGACTACTCGGGCCAGCGTGAAGGGCGGTTCGTTCACCTTAATGCTAGATATCCTGAGTGCTAAGGTGCATCAGGGCAGGAACGCTTATCGCCATCTATGCCCCCCAACTGAGCGGCCATGCAGCAGGGTCTGAGCGGGACAGCTTGATTTCCTGACATCGCTCCCCAGCTCAGAATTGGGCATAAATAGGTAAGCCGTAAGCCCCTGGTTCTGGGAAATGAGGAAGTAAGCAATGAAAGCCATTATGGTCGTTGGGACTACCTCCCACGCGGGGAAGTCGCTGCTGTGCACTGCAATCTGTCGGATGCTGGCACGGCGTCGCTTCCGGGTGGCTCCCTTTAAGGGTCAGAACATGGCGCTCAACGCTTACGTCACCGCTAGCGGCGGCGAAATCGGCCACGCGCAGGCTGTGCAAGCTTGGGCGGCGGGCACAGACCCCCTGGTTGAGATGAACCCCATCCTGCTCAAGCCTCAGGGCGATATGACCTCGCAGGTGATCCTCAAAGGGCGGGCAGTGGGCCGGGTCGGCGCTGCCGAGTACTACGAGCAATACTTTGAGCCCGGCTGGCAGGCGATCACCGAGTCATTGCAGCGGCTCAAAGAGAGCTTTGAAATTGTGGTGTGCGAGGGCGCGGGCAGCCCCGCCGAGATCAACCTCAAGCACCGAGACTTGACCAATATGCGCGTCGCCAAGTACCTCAACGCGCCCACCTTGCTGGTGACCGATATCGACCGAGGTGGCGCATTCGCTCACGTGGTCGGCACCCTGGAACTGCTGGAGCCAGACGAGCGCGAGCTGATCAAGGGGATTGTGATCAACAAATTTCGGGGCCAGCGCTCGCTGCTGCAACCAGGCATCGACTGGCTGGTCAAGCGCACTGGTATCCCGGTCCTGGGTGTCATCCCCTGGCTGGAGGGCCATTTCCCCGCTGAGGATTCACTATCGCTGTTCGACCGCCAGGGCGGTGGTGAGGGAGAGCTGACGATTGCTGTCCTGCGCCTGCCTCGGATCTCGAATTTCACCGACTTCGACCCGCTAGAAGCCGAGCCTACGGTCAAGCTGCGCTACGTCGGCCCCAAGCAGTCGCTCGATCACCCCGACGCCTTGATCATCCCCGGCACCAAAGCCACAATTCCTGACCTGGAACTGCTGCGCAAAGCGGGCATGGTCGAGCAAGTCCAGCAGTATGTATCGGCGGGCGGCACGGTCCTGGGCGTCTGCGGCGGCTTCCAAATGCTGGGACAGGTAATCGCCGACCCCGAGGGGCTCGAAGGTCAAGAGGGCCGCTATCGGGGCCTGGAATTACTGCCGCTGCGCACGGTGATCGCCGGGCAGAAGGTAGCTCGCCAGCGCCAAGTCACCTCTAACTACCCTCAAGAGGGCCTGCCGATCACTGGTTATGAAATCCACCAGGGGCGCACGCGCATCGTGGAGGGCGAGACGGTCAACCCCCTATTTGATGACCCCAATCTGGGCGTCGTGGGCGTGGATACCCAGGTCTGGGGCACCTACCTGCACGGCCTGTTCGATAACGGCCCCTGGCGACGCTCCTGGCTCAACCACCTGCGGCAGCAGCGCGGCCTCAAAGCCCTGCCCACTGGCGTCCCCAACTACCGCGACCAGCGTGAAGCGATGCTCAACCAGCTGGCCGACGCGGTGGAGAAACACTTGAATCTCTCGTCTTTGCTCTAAGCAGAGGCCGAGTCCCAAAAACTGCTTCAATAGGCTCAGTGTCAGCTCCAACGCTTCGGGCCTTGAGCCCTTGTCCTCATGCAGACTTCCGGCGACCTGCGCAGCAGCCAGCATCCTCTGATCCAGCGACTGGCTGATCGCATTGAGATGATCTGGCAGCAGCAGTTAGCGGATCTGGCCCCCTACCACCTGCCGGAGGATTTGGGCTACATCGAGGGGCGGCTGGAGGGAGAACGGCTCACGATTGAAAATCACTGCTACCAATCGCGTGCCTTTCGCAAGCTGCACCTGGAATTGGCACGGGTGGGCAAAAACCTGGACATTCTGCACTGCGTCATGTTCCCACGCCCAGAGTACGCGCTGCCGATGTTTGGCACCGACTTGGTGGGAGGGCGCGGGCAAATCAGCGCCGCGATCGCCGACCTCTCGCCCGTGTTCGACCCGGCCAGCGGTAGCCGCGCCCTGAGCGACACCTACGACGTCGCCCTCAGCGACCTAGACGCCACGGGTTTTAGCCAGCGCCGCGACCTGCCTGCCTGGGGTGATATCTTCTCGCGCTTTTGCCTGTTTATCCGGCCCGAGGGCGCAGCTGAGGAAGACCGTTTTCTAGACTATGTCGCCGCTCTCCTCACCGTTCACTGCCAACAGGCTCAATCGGCTCAGTCCCTGCCGCAGGCACGCTCGGCGATTCTGGCCGGGCAGACCTACTACTGCAGCCAACAGCAGCAAAACGACAAAACCCGCCGCATCCTGGAAAAAGCCTTCGGCCCCGAGTGGGCGGAGCGCTACATGACCACCGTGCTGTTTGACTTACCGGCATAACAGGGTGCTAAGCCTCCGCCCCGGGTCGGGACCCTGTCCGCCGAGGCCAGGGGTTGGGGTTGGCTGCCGTTAGGGCTGTTCTCTGCGGCGGGTGGAGTGGGAGGCACAACCTGGGGGGGTGTCTCAGGTTTGGTTTCGCGCCTGCCACTGGGCTTATCTGAGGAGATACTCGTGAGCACCCGATTCGAGATCAGAGCCAACAAATTGATCCCTGCAAATCCAGAAGCTACCGACAGAGAGAACAATTTGGCGTAGAGTACTGCCTCTTCGCGAGGCGGATTAAAAATCGCAGGCAGTGCTGAACGTCGTGCTTCGATAGAGCCTGCTCCGACTCAGTCGTCCTTGGTCAGCTTTGGCTCTAAATTAAATAGGGGGCCGACGATAAAAAAGATTGAAACGCTCGCCCCGCACCAATCAGAATATTGCCCAAGAAACCGAGCGGAACGAGCCGCACTTGTTTGCCTGTTTTGTCTAATAAAAAAGGCAGGCGAATCAGGTATGAATTGTCCAAATTGTCTTGCACAATCGCAGAAGTCAGCCCGCCACAAGCTCCAGCAAAGGCGATTAACAGCGTAATGCTCGCAAAATCCATCGCTGTCCCCCTCGCATGATTTAGCTCTGAGGAAAAATAGCTCTTGAAGCGAAGATGGAGAGACTAACTTGAACTTAAAAATCTAGCCTGAGGCCATTATCGCAAGCAGCTCCATCCCGGAGAGCACCCAGTCGGGTACTTTTATTGAGCCTTCATAGACCGCAAGACTGTCTGGAGAAATTTTTATCTCGAAGCTGCCGTCCGGGAGCCAAGATTCTGTACAACTAAGGTAGGTCCTCTTGGATGTAAGGGACCAAAGGAGGTTATGCGGTGTTTCAACTTTTTTTTCGTAGGGCTTTGACGGCATTAGCCCTAGCACTGCCAATGGTTTCTCTGACTCCGCAGCTTAGTCTGGCCGGTCAAGATGGCGTCACAATCAGTAACGATAGCAATCTCGAAATTCAGTATCTGTACGTTTCCGGCTCCGGCAATACCGACTGGGGTCCCGACCGTCTGGGGCAACAGACTCTGCGCGGCGGTGAGCGCAAGACCTTCCGCTTTGGCTCAGGTTCCCGAGGTTGCAGCTACGACATTCGCGCTGTCTTCGCCAACGGTCGAGGTGTGACCGAGCGCAATCTGGACCTCTGCCGTGCCGACATCGTCGGCATCACCCCCTCTGCCATCCAGCCGCGACAGTAGCCGAATCCCAGAACGGCGTCCCGCAGACCGGTCAGGTCTCGGGTTGGGCAAAGGCGGTGGTCAGTGCAGCGACCGGTGGCCAGGTGGCAGCCAAAGCTCCCATCGCAGCTCCCCACAAGTGAGCGGGCTTGAAGTCGTCCTTGACCAGGTTCCAGATGCGACGGACCTCGTCGGTGTGCAGGCGGTCGTCCTCGGTGAGCGCGAGCAGCAGACGGGTGCGCAGGAACTTGCCTTCATCTGATAGCAGATACTGCAAGCCCATCTGCGCCGTGGGCATCAGATCAAAGCCTGCGTCGAAGCGGGCGATCCGGATCAGGTTCTCCAGACGCTGCCACTGGAACTTGCCGTCCCGGAACAGGACCTCTAGCAGGCGGCGGCGCAGCTCCGGCGACTCATCGGATAACAGCCGACGCGCCACGTAGGGATAGGCTACCTCCAGGATCTTGAAATCGGGGTCCAGGCTGAGGGCCACGCCTTCTTGGGTCACCACCGAGCGGATGATCAGCGCAAAGCGCCCCGGCACCCGGAATGGGTACTCAAACATTAGCTCTGAGAACTGGTCGGTGACCGTCTTGATGTTGAAGTTGCTGACGCTCTCGCCCATGATGTTGCCCAGCACCGACTCGATCGCAGGCACGATAGGCGTGATGTCAGTGCCGCTCGCTAGGAAGCCTAGCTCCACAAAGGTTTTGGTCAGGTTGTCGTAATCCTGGTTGATCGCGTGGGCCACCGCGTCCACCAGCGCCTCCTTGTCCTGCTGATTGAGCTGGTCCATCATGCCGAAGTCGATGTAGGCCATCTTGCCATCGGGCGTGGCGAATAGGTTGCCCGGATGGGGGTCGGCGTGGAAAAAGCCGAATTCCAGCAGCTGCCGCAGCCCCGAGGAAACGCCAATGCGCACCAGGTCGGAAATGTCTAAGCCCGCCGCCCGAATACGCTCCACATCGGTGAGCTTGATGCCATTGATCCACTCCAGGGTCAGGACGCGCCGACTGCTGTAGGGCCAGTAAATCGACGGCACCTTCACGTTGACATCGTCGCGGAAATAGGCGGCGAACCGCTCCGCATTGCGACCCTCGTTCAGGTAGTCAATTTCCTCGAACAGCTTATTGCCAAATTCATCGACGATCAGCCCCAGGTCATGACCTAGATTCAGCGGTAGGAAAGGACCCAACCGACGAGCAGCCAAGCGCAGCAGATAGAGATCCAGGGTCAAGGTGGGCAGCAGATTGGGGCGCTGCACCTTGACCGCAACCTCTTCGCCTGTGTGCAGGGTGGCACGATACACCTGGCCTAAACTGGCAGCCGCAACCGGCTGATCCGAGATCCACTGGTAGGCTTGTTGAAGCGGGCGTCCCAGTTCTCGCTCAATCAGCGCGAAAGCGGTCTCGTTAGCGAAGGACGGTAACTGATCCTGCAGGCGCGTCAGCTCTTCGAGAAAATCCTTGCGCACCAAGTCTGGGCGCGTCGAGAGCGCCTGACCGACTTTAATGTAGGTCGGCCCTAGGTCTGTGAGAATCTGCCGCAGCTGTACGGCGCGGCGACGGTGACGCACCGGGTCGAGGGAGCCGTGATCTGACCAGAGCCCCAAGGCCAAGCCGAGAAATTTCCAGAGCACTAAAAATGCTCTGGCAGCAACCCGCCAGGGGCGACGGCGGTAGTAGCGGGCAATGCGGTCGAAATCGTACCGCTTCAGGCGGGCGAGAGGATGCTGACTCACAGGACGCGTTGGCCTCAAAGCTCAGGGTCTAGCCTTATCAAAGACGACCGAACAGACTTTGAGGGCGGCGATCATGGCACGAGTCTGCTCTGTGTCTTTTCCTTCACCATCATATAAGAAAAGTTATACAGGCTACATTGCTGGTTTAAGAAGTCGTCATAAACGCCGGACGCGTCAGGTTTTCACAGCCAGTCTCGGTCACTGCCACGTTGTCTTCAATGCGAATGCCGCCGTAGGGGCGCAACCGCTCAATTGCTTGCCAGTCAACCGCTCCAGCGTACTCCGAGGCCTGTAGCTTGTCCAGTAACGATGCAATCAAGTAAAATCCCGGCTCGACTGTAAACACCTGTCCTACCCGCAGCGTCTGCGTGAAGCGCAGAAACGGGTAACGTTCGGGCGGCAGCTGGAGCGCTCCCGAGGCATCGCGGTAGTGCCCGCCGACATCATGCACCTGGATGCCCAGCAGATGGCCCAGCCCATGTGGCAAAAAGGTCGAGGTAATGTCTCGCTCAAACAGCACATCCGGGGCCAGCTTGACCAGCCCGGT
This sequence comes from Leptolyngbya sp. SOY_34_metabat_272, assembly GCA_031399305.1. Classification (GTDB taxonomy): domain Bacteria; phylum Cyanobacteriota; class Cyanobacteriia; order FACHB-261; family FACHB-261; genus FACHB-261. Next base: position 15,939 of record JANNOU010000049.1, on the reverse strand, counting down.
CTCGTGCAGCAGGGCTGCGACGGCCTGATGCGCCTGTTCGTGCAGTGATAAATAGGCAACTCCTGGCCGGGCCGCGCTGACCAACCGCTGCTGGAGCTGGTCTACGCGCTGGATCAGCTCAGCGAACAGGCTGCTGTCGCACGCGTGGGTGCGCGTAATGTCACTGCAATAGCCGTTGAACGTCGCCCCGGCGTCGATTAGGAAGGAAGCAGACCCGCGGGGCTGCTGACGCTTGCCCTCGTAGTGCAAGATGCTGCTGCGATCCCCCAGGGCGATGATCGGCGGGTAGGGGCATTGATGTTCCAGTTGGCCGCTGGCGGTCAAAAACGCGGTGTGGATCTCGTACTCAGAGGCTCCGGCCCAGAAAGCGTCCCGCGCCGCCTGGTGGCCTCTAGCGCCAATGCGATTGGCCTCGCGCATACAGGTGATTTCGTAGTCGCTTTTGACAGTCCGTGCATAGTTGAGGGCGTGAATCCAGGCGGCGGGGTTGATGTGCTGGACGCCCTTCTGCCGAGCCAGGGCGGCATTGCTACCGATGTAGACTATCTGCTCAGGCTGGAGGTCGGCGAAGACGGCGTCCGCTTGCTGTACTACCCGGATCTCAAAGAATTCGGTCCAGAAGCCCTCCGGTGCTTGGGGCGGCTCGTACCAAAAATCTTCCGGCTGCCAGTAGTAGAGGCGGGGCATCGCGCCGGGGCGCAGCACTAGAGAACACTCTGGCAAATTCAAGGGCAGCCAGACCTGAAAATGGGGTGTGGCCTGGAAGGGATAGGGCTGATCGTCGGCAAAACGGTACTGCAGCGAGCCCGAGTGGATTACCACCACTGGCTCTAAGGCCCCCGGCAGGCTCAATCCTGCATAGGTCCGCTTTAGAGTCTCCAGGTGCTGGGGGTAGAGGTCGGCCAGAGCTTGCATGGGCGTTGACAGCAAGTGACATCGCCATGATACTGACTGCCTCGCGACCGAGCCGCCTGCCTACATCTGAACCAATTAAACTCGGGCGCAAGGATTCGAACCTCGGAATGGCGGGACCAAAACCCGCTGCCTTACCACTTGGCGACGCCCGACCGTTGACTTTACTGAAGCCTCAAACATCGTAGCAACTGAGCGTGGCCCATTGTCAAGCCAGCCCCACAAGTTAGCCTCGGTGTCCTGCACAGTTGCGTCTTGACAGCGCCATTAGAGCCTAACGGCCACGCCTTCATTAAGAAAATCTACAGATTATGGTTTTACGGGCAACGGTAAAATCTGGGAGCCAAAATTTGCAGGGGGCGAGACGTGAACAAAAACCTGAGGAACCTATGCTTGCTCTTAGGAGCATTGCTGTTAATCATGTTCAGCCGGGGATTTAATTTGGCGCAGTCTGCGGCCCAAGCAACCTCGCCGCCTCTGGAGAAACAAGCCCAGAAGCCCTCACTGGTGATCATTGGCGGCGCGTTGCGCTATGACAATGCCGAAGTTTTGAACAAGATTATTGAATTGGCAGGCGGCAAAGGGGCGAAGATCGTCGTTTTTCCCACGGCTAGTGGCAATCCTCAAAAGAACGGCGGCTATGCTGTTGAGGCTTTCAAAAAATACGGTGCAGACCCGATTTTCATGCCGGTGGCGCTGAGACGCATTGACGTAGATTACAAAGTTGCTGTCCGCGATCCGGCTCTGATCAATCAGGTGAAGTCTGCTACCGGTGTTTATTTTATTGGCGGGGATCAGGCGCGCATCACGCAGGCGCTCTACACCGAAGATGGCAAAAATACGCCCATGCTGGACGCGATTTGGGAGGTCTACCGCAAGGGTGGAGTGATCGCGGGCAGCAGTGCCGGTGCGGCGATCATGAGCACGACCATGTTTAAGGATGCCATGGACGTGCTGGATGTTTTGAAGTTCGGCGTGCCGGAGGGCAAGGTGATCGACAAGGGGCTGGGCTTTATCGGGCCAGAGGTGTTTGTCGATCAGCATTTCTTCACCCGAGGCCGCTTTGCCAGAGCCCTGGTGGCGATGCGCCAGAAAGGCTACAAACTGGGCCTTGGCGTGGATGAAAACACGGCGGTGGTAGTTACTGATCGCACGCAGGCAGAGGTCATTGGCTACAAAGGAGCCTTGCTTCTGGATCTCTCGGCGGCGACCAGCAATGCCGCGATGCGGGAGTTTAATCTCAAGAACGCCAAGCTGACTTATCTTGACCGGGGGGACCAAGTCAATCTCAAAACTAAAGAGGTGACGCCGAGCCCAGCCAAATTGGCGGACACCAAAGTAGAGCCGAACAATCCAGAGTACAAACCCTATTTCGAGACCGATGCCTATTACCCAGATATCCTGGCGAATACCGAGCTGGTAGATTTGATGTCCAATTTTATTGATAACAAGCAGAAAGAGGTCACCGGCTTGGCGTTCACTAAGGCCCCAGACTCCAAAAACAACGAGCTTGGCTTTGAATTTAAGTTCACCAAGGGCGCTGATAGTCTGGGCTATTTCACCGGAGCTCTGGGGGGCGAAGACTACACCGTGCTGAACATTTACGCGGAGGTGAATCCCATTCGAGTCACGGACAAATTGTACGAGCCCAGGCGCTAATAGCCCGCAAGGGCTAGATTTGATCGCGATCGAGCCATTTATCGGCTTGAGAAGGCTGATGTTGCGCCAGTAAGTCGAGCAAACGTTCCGGAGTTTCGGCTTCCAGCACCAGGGCGCGATGGGCAGGGCGGACGAACTGCTCGCCGACCGCGTGGTTAAACAGTGTGAGCAACTGATCGTAATAGCCTTCGACATTGAGTAGACCGCAGGGCTTGTGGTGGAAGCCGAGCTGCGCCCAAGTCAGGACTTCGCAAAATTCCTCAAAGGTACCGAAGCCACCGGGCAGGGCGATGAACCCATCGGCTAGGTCGGCCATCAAGGCTTTGCGCTCGTGCATGGAGTTCACGATGTGCAATTGGGTGAGACTGGCGTGCGCGAGTTCTTTGGCAACCAGCGCTTCAGGAATCACCCCAATCGCTTCGCCGCCAGCGGCCAGCACTGCGTCGGCGATCACGCCCATCAGACCCACGTTGCCGCCGCCGTAAACCAACCCGAGTTCGTGCTCAACTAGGGCTTCTGCCAATGCCTGGGCCGCTGACTTGTAGGCAGGTCGTGCGCCCATATTAGAACCACAGAATACACAAACGCGCTTCATTGCTGCACTTTGCCTTGATTGTGAGCCGGCTCATCACTTTACGGCCCTCGGCGCTCAAACGCCAGACTGCTCACAGACACCAGTGCGGGCACTCCTAGAGTTGGTGATGGCAGCCCTGCCAGGCGACCCTTCCCAACCCGAGCTTCGGACGCCAGAATCACCCGTATCCCCGGCCTGGCCCCCTCTGTAAACTGAAGCCCAGGCCCTCACAGACGAGGTTCCGAAGCTTGCCTGAGCAGTTCCGAACCTCATTCACGAAGCTCGGAACCTCAGCCGTCAGGTTCCAAACCTCGCCCACGAGTGTCAGAGCCTCAGTCACGAGGCTCCGAAGCTCGCCCGCCAGGTTCTGAACCTCACTCACAAGCTTCCAAACCTCATAGATGAGGCTCTAAGACTCGCCCGCCAGTTCCAGAGCCTCGCCCGCGCGTCTCAGCGCCTCAGGCCCCAAGTTTGGAGCCTCGCGCGACAGTTTCAGCGCTTCACTTGGCGCTGCTCCTGCTGCTCGACCAGATCCCTCGTAACCTGTTCCGGAGCCAGCCCCAAGCCTTCGCCACGGACCCCAAGTCCTAGACTTGGCCCAGCATGCATAGCCCAGGGCTGCGACCGGGAGCTGCTGCCGGTCCAGCGCCTGTTTGTGTATTTGCCCTTCGAACACAGCCAAGATCTGGCAAGCCAACGCCAATCGGGCGCTTCCCGCATCGCAACGCCAGACTACTCCCGAGGAGGCCGAATTCCTCCAGCAGCCAGAAGCAGTATTCTGACGCCTACAGGTGCCAAGCGGCGCGCCCGCTTTACCGCTTGGGCGACAGCAACATGGTGATGTTGCGCCCCTCACGCTTGGGGGCCTGCTGGACCTCCGCAACTTCCTGGAGACCTTCTGCCATGCGCCGTAGCAACCCCTCCGCCAGATCCGCGTGCTGAATCTCGCGACCTCGGAACATGATCGTGGCCTTGACTTTGTCGCCCTCTTCCAGGAAACGCTGGGCACTCTTCATGCGCACGTTGTAGTCGTGGTCGTCGATGTTGTAACGCATCTTGACCTCTTTGACATCCGCTGTGTGCTGCTTTTTGCGCGCTTCTCGCGCTTTCTTTTCCTGCTCAAACTTGAACTTGCCGTAGTCCATGATCCGGCAAACCGGCGGGTCTGCCTTGTCGCTGACCAACACTAGGTCTAGCTCCTTCTCCTCAGCAATGCGCTGTGCCTCGCGAGGGGACAGAATACCGAGCTGATCACCATTAGTGTCAATGACACGGACCTTAGGAAAGCGGATCCGCTCGTTGATCATCGGCAGATCGCGGGGAGTTGGCTTCTTATTCATGCAGGCGTGAAGGGGTTCCTCAAAAAAATAGATCCTATACAGGCGGTTTACACCAAGTTTGACAACGGCTTAACAAAACGACCTCAGCGGTACTTGACACAAGACACCACTGATAGTGATTTCATACGAAAACGGCCGTCAAGAGAGCAGGCTCCGGACAGCAAGCATCGAACTGGACTCTAGGCATCAAGGCTGTGAACGGGGCTCCCTCAAATTCAGACCTCTATCATAGCGACTGTTCGGCCAAGCGACCTGCTCCGAGTTACGGTCAAAAGGAGCAAGTTTGCAGGAGCAGGAGCTGAACGCCATGTTCGACAGCTTTGAAGTGGAGATCGCCACCGACGAGGCCGTCCTAGCGGCGGCCATGCTGCTGCCGGAGTCGGCGCTGGAGCCGGTGCTGCTATTTGCGCCAGGCAGTGGCCTCAGCGACCGGGACGGCAACGACACCGATGTGGGCTTTGGCCCCTTGCGCCAGATCGCCGAGGGGCTGGCCCAACGAGGCTTTCGCTCCCTGCGCTTTGACCGGCGCGGCTTGGGGCGCAGCACAGGCGAGATCACCGCTATCCAGGGGGCCACCGAGGACTTTGCCGCCGTGCGTCAGTTCTGCCAAGGGGTGCCCGAGTTGCGCGGGCCGCTGGTGTTGCTGAGCCACGGCGAAGGCGGGGCGCTGGCGGTTCTATCAGCGCAAGTCGAGCCGGTCGCAGCCCTGGTCCTGATTGCACCGCCGGTGAGCTATCTCAATGACCTGATTCGCTTCCGCCTGAGCGCCGAGCAGGCGCTGGCAGCGACTCCGCCCGAGCACCAACGCCAGATCTTGCTCCACCTGCAGCAGGAGTACGCCAGCCAGACCCACCTGTTTCTGTTTAAGCCTGCGCTCAGTCTGACGGCCCCCCTGCTGGTCCTGCACGGCGACATGGACTGGGTCTTCCCCGCCTATGAGGCGCAACTGCTGCAGCAGGAGGTGACGCAAAAAGGCCAAGCCCGGCTCACCCGCCCCGACCTGCCGGGCCTGGATCACTGGCTGGTCCGCACCAACTGCTGGCGCTCTGTTGAGGAGAATTTGCTGCCGCACTGGTCGGTCGACTCGGCCAGCCTGGACCTAACAGCTGCTTGGCTGGGCGACTTGGCTAAAATGTCCGGTTAGTCGACTGGATTACAGTGGAAAATAAAACAGCCTTCACAGCCTGACGCTTGTGCGCCCAATCATGGATAGCCCGTCCGCTGCCCCAGCCGAATCCAGCTTTGACTACTTCGCCTACGGCTCCTGCATGTGCCCGGTGGATTTGAAGCGAACTCTGGCAGAGCCGACCTGGCGGTATGTGGTGGGGCCTGCCACCCTGTCCGGCTACCGGCTGGGGTTTTACTGTCGCTCTCAGCGGCGCAACTGCGGGGCGTTGGACATTGTCCCAGATGCGCGAGCGCAAGTGCACGGGGTGCTCTACCGGCTGCCCTGGCGGCTGAGTGCCCTGCTGGACGAGCGTGAGGGAGTGTCGTTCGGGCTCTACCGGCACGAAAGCATTCAGGTGCAGTGCCAGGGGCAGGCGTATGACGACGTGCGGACCTACGTGGTGGTCAACAAGCTGGGCCGCGAACTGGCTCCCAACGACTGGTACTTCGACGTGGTGCTGCGGGGGGCGCTGACTTGCGGCCTACCAGAGCCCTACTGCTGGCAATTATTTGAGCACATGCGTCAGCTACAGACGGGGCAAATTGGTCTTCTGCGCGCGGCCTAGAGGGATCCAAAACCGTGGTTGGGCGAATCCGAGTGAGCCTGCCGAGTTCGGAACTTGAGAGTTGGGGGTCCGAACTCGGACTGCGCAGCCAACTGCTCGGCGGTCGCGGCCCAGGGCTCGCCTCGGCAGGCTTGTTTCTCGGCCGCTGGAGCCAATCGCTCGGCTTGCCGAGTTCTGGGCTCGGAACGTTGAGCGCAAAGCTCGACGCTTGAGGTGCAGACCTTGGAGTTGGGGGTGCAGAGCTCGGGGCGGGGTGATCGTCGCCAGAAGCGGCGCTAATAGGCTCGAACGCGCACCGACTGCTCCACCAGCGTCCATAGATCCGACTCGGGCAGCGAGGTGCCGGGCGGCAGGGGTTGGCCACTGAGCCAGCAGCGCAGCTCCAGATCTAGGCGGGAGCCAGTGCCGAACTGGTCGTCGGGCACGCGATAGGGCTTGCCAAACTCAGGGATCGAGAGCACCTCCAGGTCAATCGAGGCGTGACTCAAGAAGACTTTCATCGGGTCGAGGCCGCTGCGACAGCCGGGCGGCAGGTCTAGGGTGATCAGGTAGTCGGGGCCGCTGCCCACCGCCACGCTCTCGGTTGGTTTGAGGCGCACCGAGGCATCGCCGTAGGGATAGAGGCGGCTAGCGCTGCGCTGGAGGGCATTGAGCGCGACCACATAGACGTACACAGGCCGCTCGGTGGGATTGGTCACCACAATCACCAGGTTCTGCCCGGCTTTGAGCGCGACCTCACCGTGGGCTTCGTCAGGCACCAGGGGTTCGTACTGGGGCGGTTGGCGGCGGTCGGCGGGGCGCAGCAGCTGACCGAAGCGTACTTTCAGCTTGCCGGATAGGTCATTGGCGGGGGCTGGCAAGCGGCTGAGGTTGCGGAAAGCCGCCAGATGCTCCAGCAGGAGCATCACCTCCTTGGCGATATTGCCCTTGATTTTGTAGCTGGCCAAGGGCTGTTCTTGATCAGGCTCATAGATCTGAAACACGTTGTCTGGCTTAGCGACCACGCGAATGGCCTCGGAGCTTGGCTCAGGCGACAGGTCCAGCAAGGGGGATAGTGTGATTGCCTCAGCCAACAGGGGCCTAGCGTTGAACTTTCCCACGTCAGAGACCAGACAGACAGACAGAGGGGCAGGGATATCCATGGGCTCAGGGAAAGTGCCGACTGTGAAGCATTGTTAATATACTCTCGCCAAACCAAGCGGCACACCGACGCTCAGGCGAGCCAAATTTCGTAGGATACTGACAACAGACGCGCTCAACGCTGACTGCCACCGGTTATGAAACATACGCTCTCAGTTCTGGTCGAGGATGAGGCGGGGGTGCTCACCCGCATCGCGGGTCTATTTGCGCGTCGCGGCTTCAATATTGAGAGCCTGGCAGTTGGCCCGGCAGAGCGTCCGGGCGTCTCGCGGATCACCATGGTGGTCCCCGGCGATGACCAGATCATCGAGCAATTGACCAAGCAGCTCTACAAGCTGATCAATGTGCTCAGGGTCCAAGATGTGACCGAAATTCCCTGCGTGCAGCGCGAGCTGATGCTGCTAAAGGTGAACGCCACTACCAGCACCCGCTCTGAGATTATCGAGGTCGCCCAGGTGTTCCGCGCCCGCGTGGTGGACATGTCGGAGGACACGCTGACCCTGGAAGTGACCGGCGACCCCGGCAAGATGGTGGCGATTGTACAGATGCTCAACAAGTTCGGCATCCGCGAGATCGCCCGCACCGGCAAGATTGCCCTGATCCGCGAGTCCGGCGTCAATACCGAATACCTCAAGGTCTCCTGAGCAGCACTGCCGCCAGTTCGCGAAAACCCTCGCCCTCTGCGGCTTGGGTCAGGTAGCGAGGGCGATAGGCCATAGCCGCCGCATAGGTCTTGAGGCCCGCCACGCCCACCGACTGCGGGAACAGCGCCGGGTCGAACAAGCTCTCGTCGTTGGGACTGTCACCGACGGTCAGGACCTGGGCCGGGCTCAGTTGAGGGAACCAGCGCCTGAGCACTTGCACCAGGCCCGAGGCTTTGTCCTGGCCGGGCGGGTAGAGGTGACACTGCACATTGGAATAGGTGAAGCCGAAGCCTGCGGCTTCACAGCGCTGTCGCAACTGCTGGAGATTCTCAAGGCTGAGATCGCGATTGGCAAAGGTCCAGTCGGTGAGCCGGAACCGGTTGTCCGCCGCTTCTTCGAGCTGGGGAAAGTCCGCCCGCAACGCCTCGAAGGCGGCACGCAGGCGCAGGCGATGGTCGGCGGGCAGCGCCGTCAGCAGCTCCTCGGCGCTATCGGCATCGGGGCGAAAGCAGACGCCGCCATTTTCGGCTAGCGCGCCCACCAGTCCCGGCAGGTAGGCGCGTAAACCCGCCACCCAACCTGCCGAGCGCCCGGTCACCAGCAAAACCGGCCAACCTGCGGCGGCCAGCGCCTGCAAGGTCTCTAGGAGCCCCGCGCTGAGACGTCCCGCCGTGGTCAGGGTGCCGTCCAGATCAGAGGCGATTAGGCAGACCTCGGGCAAGGCACTGGGCAGAGGCTGTAATTCGTCAAGCGGCATGGTGGCTCCAGAAGCGAGATCCAGCACTAAAATCAGGCAATATTACAAGCATTCAATCCAGGCCAGCATCCCACGGCGGCTCGTAACGCATCATGGCTCCTTTGTCCCTTCCCCAGCGTGACCAGATCTTTTTGACGGAGGCCAAGCGTACTGGCATCCACAAACCCATCCTGGCGGCGCTTTACCAGGTGCTGAAATACCCCAACTTGCCGGATGGTGACACGGGGTTGGGGGTAATCCCGATGGGTGCAGTGACCGTCCAGCAGGTTAACACCCTCGAAGCTCAGGCCTATCATGCCGCCAACACGGTGCGCAAAATTGTGGACCAGCTGGCGCAGCGTGGCTGGCAAGGCACAGAGCTGTGGGACCCACGCGACAACCGCTACACCGAGAAGCTGGTGCGGGCGATAGCCGCCTTCTATGCACCCCTAGCAGAAGACGATCAGGCCATGGCCGACAGCGAGCGTCTGAAGCCGGATAGCCTGTGGGGCGCGTACATCCAAGAGAGCAGCTCGAGCGTCGACACGGCGCTGCGCGAGGTGGACGGCGATGTGCTCGATGAGAAGCTCTTGGCCTTTGTGCAGCGGGTGCCACGTTTCTACACCGGCCTGCCCCAGCAGCGCGAGGCCGCGCTGGAAACGCTGCGGCTATGGCGCAAGTTAGATACCACCAGCGATGCCGAGAAGTCCCTGAACGTGACCGCCCCCATCCAGTCGGATGGCTCGCACCTGGACTCGGCCCTAGTGCAGTTTATCGAGCGGCTGCCCGCTAATTACACGCGCTTGCCCCACCAGCGGCAGGCGCTGCTGAGTCTGGCCCAGCTCTGGCGACAGCTCGACTCCCCAGAGCTGACAGTTGAAGCGCTGCTGAAAGATGTGTCGGTCGAGCCCGACCTCTCGCTGCTGGATCCGGCGCTGATCGCCTTTGTGCAGCGGGTGCCCGCCTCCTACCGACAAGAGCCGCACCAGCGGCCTGCCCTGGTCGAGATGGTGAGACAGTGGCGCAAGCTACCATCGCCTGACGAGGTGCCCAAAATCCTGGGCATGACCAAGCTGGGGCCGATCAGCAGTTTCAACGCCAGTGAACTAGCAGATCTTGATCGCCGCCTGCTGGCCTTCGTCGTGCGCGTGCCCCCGGCCTACAAAGAACTAGAGCATCAGCGAGACGCCCTGATCACCCTAGTGCAGCAATGGCGCAAGCTGTCCACACGGTCGGCAACGCTGGTGGCCTTGCACAACGACCTCAAGACGATGAACGCCGCGCAGCAGGAAGCCGCCCAGGGTAAGCCACTGGATGCCGACAAAGCGCCGCCCAAGCCCACCCCCGCGCCGCCGCCCGCCCGTCCGGCCAAGTGGACGCCGACCAACATCCAGCTCTACGCCTCGATCATCCCCGGCGGCAACTTCACCTGGGCGGAGGCGACCCATGGCGGCTCGCGCATGCCCCCCGATCAGGCGACGGTGGACGCCATGATCCGCATCGCCAAGCTGGCACAACAGGCCCGCGACAAGATTGGTCGCCCGTTCAAGGTCACCAGCTGGTATCGGCCCCCTGAGATCAACCGCTTGGTCGGCGGCGCGTCTGCAAGCCGCCACATGGTGGGCGACGCCATCGACTTCTATGTGGATGGCCTGACCGGCAATCAGATCTACTGGACCCTGGATAGCTGGTGGCCCGGTGGTTTGGGTCGCTACACGAAGTTCCCGGCCCTCTGCCACCTCGACGCCCGTGGCTACCGCGCCCGTTGGAGGAACTAGCCTCGCTGTCGCTGCCTGCTAAGATTCGGTGGCCAAACCGTTCTATTTCAGGCAAATCTTGACATGAGCTGGCTGCAGAACCTGCCCCTCGTCAACCTGCCGCTCTACGGCATCGCAGCGGCAGCACTATTGATCTACGTCCCATTCGGGGTGGCCGTCTACGCCCGCCTCCAGGGCCCGGAAGGCTACGACTACAGCGCCCCGCGCACGATGCTCGACAAGCTACCGGCCTACGGCCAGCGCGCCAGCTGGGCGCACCAAAATGGCTTTGAGTCGTTTATCCTCTTCGCGCCAGCGGCGCTGATGGCCTACATCACCGGCCCACATCTCAACCAGGTCTACCTGGGCCTGCTGGGAGCCGAGTGGGTAGCCTGGGCCAGCCTCATCCATGTGGCAGCACGCCTGGTCTACCCTATCTTCTACATCGCCAACCTGCCGCCGGTCCGGTCCCTGGCCTGGGCCATCGGCCAGCTCTGCACGGCTATTCTGATCCTGGTTAGCCTGCTGTCGCTTTAGCCTCCGATTCAGCACAAAGCTCTGAGCCCAACGCCCCGAACGAAGCCCGTCAGTGAGCCCGTTGCGCAGCGGGACTGGGGGAGCATGGGTGGAGCGGCGTAGGTCAGGATTGGCACAACTGTGCGGACGGCTTCGGCTCATCGGGTTCGGCAGAGCGAGGCGAGGGGCAGGGCTTGCTTCTCACTCTAGAACCTTGCCCTCCCCCTTCCCTTAAGTTGTGTACTCCGCATTGATCTTCACGTAGTCGTAGCTGAGGTCACATCCCCAGGCCGTGCCCACGCCACTGCCATCACCCAGATCAACGCTGATCATCACGTCTGGTTGCTTGAGGTAGTGACTGGCGCTAGCGCGGTCAAACGGCAACGGCGTTCCCGCATCCATCAACAGAAAATCGCCCAGCTTCACCTGCAGCTGACTGGGATTGAAGGGGATGCCCGCCCGCCCCGCCGCCGCCGCAATGCGGCCCCAATTGGGATCGCGCCCAAACACCGCCGACTTAACCAACGAGGAACTGGCAATCGTGCGAGCTACCTGACGCGCCGCCGGATCATTCACCGCCCCCGTCACCCAGACCTCCAGCAGACAGGTCGCCCCCTCACCATCCCGCGCTACCGCCTTAGCAAGCTCAATACAGGCAGCGGTCAGCATCGCTTGAAGCTGCTGCGCCTGAGGGCTTTCCTCCTCAGTGATCGACGGGGTGCGTGACTGACCATTAGCCAGCGCCAGAACCGTATCATTCGTGCTGGTGTCACCGTCCACTGTGATCTGGTTGAAACTCTGGCTTGCCGCGCGGCTCAGCATCTGTTGCCAGAGACTGGGAGAAACCGCCGCATCGCAGGTCAAGAAAGCCAGCATCGTCGCCATATTGGGGTGAATCATGCCCGAGCCCTTCGCCATGCCGCCGATCCGCACCGGACGCCCCTCAACCATCCCCTCCAGAGCCACCGTCTTGGTCACCAAATCAGTGGTGATAATGGCCTGGGCCGCTGCCGCCGCGCCCGCCCCCTCTGCCTGGTTAGCGTCCATCGCCTCAGCTACCAGGCGGGGGATAGCCGCCTTGAGCGGCTCCATCTTGATCCGGTGACCGATCACCCCAGTCGAGGCCAGCAGAATTAACTCAGGCGGCACCGACAGCGCCTGGGCCAAAGTCTGCGCGCAATCCAGCGCGTCCACCATGCCCTGCGCCCCCGTACAGGCATTGGCCTGACCGGCATTGACCAAAATTGCCCGCGCTGCGGCCTTTTCCTGCAGACGCTGCTGGCAGTAGTCCACACAGGCGGCGCGCATCTGCACCTGGGTGAACACCCCAGCCGCAATCGCCTCGCTCTCCGACCAAATCAGCGCCAGATCGGGTGCGCCAGACGGCTTCAAGCCCGCAGCGATGCCTGCTGCTCGATAGCCTCGCGGAGCTGTCACGCCACCGCTGATCTCCTGCCAGACCTGTGTGCCCATCTTGTGCCAGCCCCTCTGCAAAGTTTGCCAACGATTTTACCGGCCCCTACAAGCCCTGGTGGCAGCATAGACTTCACTGCGGCGCAGTCAAAGTAGATAACAGCCGATAGCGATTGTTCTGGGTCAGATACTGGCGACCCGGAATCTCGTCAGCAGCTTGCTTGCGCAAAACTAGGCGCAGGTCCGCCACCACGCGCGGCACGTTGACATAGTAGCTGTGTTCCGCTGGATCCCCGGCCTGATCGACCACACGGGTGCAGTCCACCAGCGAGACATTGCGCGGGACTTGCTGGGGATGCAGCGGTCCATCGGTGCCCAGGCGCGTGGGATTGCCCTTGAGATTATCACTGGCCCACAACGCCAGATCGCCATTGTTGAAATAGGCGCTCACCCGTCGGGTCAGACGCGGCAATGACATCAGTTTGTGGTCAAATTCAAAAGAGTCATCATCTTCGTCCGCCGCCATCAGCAGCACCTGATCAAAAATTCGCGGGATCTGATCTGAGGTTTGCTTTTTGATCTCCTGCAAGGCGTAGCGCAACACATAATTGCCCATACTGTGGGCCAGCAGGTGAATGCTTTGCCGACACTGTTGGTCTGACGGCACACTGTTATTGATAAAGTCTGCAACTTTGAGAAAGCCTCGGGCAAAGGCCGTTCCCGAAGCAGCCGCATTGAGGCGGTCATTCTTGTACGCGACCTTGTCACGAGCCTGGGGGTTGGACAACAACAACTCCCCATCCGAAGGCCAGGAAAACAGGACCAGGTTCAACCGCAGCCGCTGGTTTGGGTGCAGGGGATCGGCTGCGGTCAGCACATTTTTGAGCAGAGCCGCCGTGCTCAGGGCACTGCGAAAGGACGTATTAAAGCCATGCACCAGGATCAGAGTATCTTCAGCCTGCTGCTGCATTTCTTGGCGAATCTGCTCAAAGATCTGCTGACTGCCCAGCACCGGCGGATCCACGGCAAAATTCTCGGGGGCGACCCTGACTTGATACTGGTTCAAGGTTGGACCTGTGACTTCTGCTTTGCCAAATCGCAGATTGGCCAACCCGTCACTACTGAAATCCCTGCCGAAGTCATCGGGGGCATCCTGACGATTGGGACGCCGATTGGTCGCAAAGTAAATGGTCGTCATAGTGGCTTCCCTAGCTTGATCTAAAGCTGTGCGCCCAACATCCTACGCGCTCGTCCAGCGCAGCCCTCCAGAGTATCAAGCCACAGTCCCCCGATTGTCAGCACCCACGCAAGATTCTTAATGCCTCTGTTTGCAGACGCGTGAGACCCATTGCAACCCAATAAAATAAGTGTTATGCGTAAATAAAGCTTAGAAAAATAAACACATGGCACTTGATGCTTTAGATTCTAAGGCGCTCCAGTATCTCATGCTGCAGGGGCGGATGACCTGGTCTGAGCTGGCCGGTCTCTTGGGGCTCTCGGCTCCAGCGGTCGCCGACCGCGTGCGGCGCTTAGAGGAGCGGAGCGTGATCCGGGGCTACGCCGCTCTAGTGGAGCCTGAGGCGGTGGGCTGTGAGCTGACGGCATTCATCGCGGTCACGCTGGCGCGGCCAGAACACCGGCAGCCGTTTTGGCAGCGGCTGCAAGAGCTGCCGCAAGTGCAGGAATGTCACCACGTGGCTGGGGATGATGACTATCTGCTGAAAGTGCGCTGCCGCAACACCCGCGACCTGGAGCGGCTGATCAGCGAGCGCCTGAAAGATCTCTCGGGCGTGGTGAGAACGCGCACCACCATTGTGCTCTCCACGCTCAAGGAAACTCCCGCACTGCCCTTGCCCGCAACAACCCCCTAGCTGTTCAAACCCCAACCAGGATTCAGCCATGGAGATGAGTTTTTTGATTCGAGGGATGGTGTTCGGCTTCTCGATTGCGGCACCCGTTGGCCCGATGGGCGTGCTGTGTATCCGTCGCACCCTGGCACAAGGGCGCGGCTCTGGCTTGGTCACCGGTCTGGGCGTTGCCACGGCGGATGGGATTTACGGCTGCATTGCGGGCTTTGGGCTGACGTTTATTTCGAGTCTTCTGGTCAGCCAACAGCTGTGGATTCGGCTGATTGGGGGGATTTTTCTCTGTTACCTAGGCCTCAAAACTTTTCTGGCAAAATCGGCTGAGCAGTTGGCACCAGCCCAGGGGAAAGGGCTTTGGGGGTCTTATTGGTCGGCCCTGTTGCTAACCTTGACCAACCCAATGACGATTCTGACCTTTGCTGCTATTTTTGCCGGTTTGGGTTTGGCCAGCAGTGCTGGCCACTATGCTTCTGCGGCAGCATTGGTCTTGGGCGTGTTCGTAGGCTCGGCTCTGTGGTGGCTGTTTCTGAGCAGTGTGGCTGGCATTTTTCGAGCGAAGTTCACGGCTCGCAGCTTGGCGTGGGTCAATCGAATTTCTGGGTTGGTGATTGTGAGCTTTGGTCTGCTGGCACTGCTGAGTCTGCTGGCCGGTTGAGCAGCGGTTGCCAGTCTGGGTTGATCAGGCTGGTAATCACGTGGTCCTGCCACTGACCGGCGATCATTAGGTAATCTCGGGCGTAGCCCTCAACTACAAACCCTAGGCGCTTGAGCAGGCCGCCACTGCGCTGATTGTGAGGCAGGTAAGATGCGATCACTCGGTGCAAGTTCAGCTCATAAAATCCGTAGTGGATTCCAATTTTTAGAGCTTCGCTCATGTAGCCTTTTCCCTGCTCAGCTGCTGCGATGCTGTAGCCGAGTGTGCAGGATTGAAACGCACCGCGAATGAAGTTGGCAAAGTTGAGCGAGCCTATGATAATGTCTGGATTTTCGCGCTTGAACAGGAAGAGGCGCAGGGACTGGTCGGCCTCGAATTCTGCCAAGCGTTGCTCCACTTCTCGGCTCCAATAGTGCTCGGTGTAAAACCCGGCTGAGCGGATGGGCTCGAAGGGCGCGAGATGGGTCTCGTTCTCGGTGTAATAGCGAATGATTGCGGGAACGTCTGCTGGCTGAGCAAGGCGCAGCAGGGTTCTTGCGCCTGCGAGCTGAGGTAAAGTTCTTGACTTCATGGCTGACGCAGCTCCACTCACCTGGTGCTATCTTCGCCTGCGATGGCTTTGAAATGACTGAAGAGGCCCTCTCCCCCGGCCCCTCTCCCGAGTTCGGGGGAGGGGGGCTTCTAGTGGTTGAGCTGGATCAGAACACGGGTGAGCAGACTGGCGTCTTTACGCCATTCGTTCACCGCTTCTCGGCCTCGCTGCATGACATCAGCTCGCTCGGCTTGCCACAGGCAAATGCGACTGAGCGCAGCAACCAAGCGCGAGAGGCCATAGCGTTCAATCAGCACCTTGAGGATGCTGAAGTCGCTGTCATCAAAACTGCCAGGAGAGGGAGTCATGAGTAGAATCCCTCCCAGAGATAAGCAACACAAAGTTGGCGCATAATCTGCACAGTCTCCAGAGTTTTTGGGTATGGGAAATGAGGGGACAAAGT
>JANNOU010000033.1:0-21884 GCA_031399305.1 Leptolyngbya sp. SOY_34_metabat_272 | reverse complement strand
GATATCGTCACCCTCCGGGCTCGGGTTGCGGCGGGTGAGGGGGGCTCTTGACCAGCCCAGGGAGAGTGTTGTCTAGGGTGAGGGGGGATGTTGTCGAGGGTGAGGGGAAACGCCGCCAGCTGTCGGCAACCTCCCTGAGTCTTGACAACACCCTCCCTCACCCTTGACAACACTCTCCTTGAGTCTTGACAACATTCTCCCCTACCCTCGACAACACCCTCCCTCAGCTGTAGGACTTTCGCAACCTAGGTACCCGGCAGATTGCGGAGGGATTCATCCATATAGGAGCGGTCGCCCAGGCTCTCCAGCCGAGGGCCGTGAACATCAAACCTGACCATGCTGACCGAGGCCGCCAGCGCACTGATCCGAGCTCGATAACGCCCCAAATCAATCCCCAACAGGCTACAGAGAATAATGCGGATGGTCGCCTTGTGCGAGACCACCAAAACATTGCCGACCGGACATTTCTGCCCGATCTCAGAGATCACCAACGAGGCACGACTGGCAATTTGCGTCGCCGTTTCGCCACCCGTGGGCGGATTCCAGGCTGGCTCGGTTAGCCAGCGAACGTAGTCATCGGCATAGTTCTGTTTGACAAACTCTGCCGTCTGACCTTCCCACTGGCCGTAGGCAATCTCCTTCAGCCCGTCCCGCAGTTGCATTTCAAGACCTATCGCATCACACAGAGGCTTTGCTGTGGCGATAGTCCGCTTCATGGGGCTGACGTAAACAGCCGTCCAGGCTAAGGAGCGATAGGCATCGGCAAAGGCCTTGGCCATCTGCATACCTTCTGGGGTCAATTCAGCATCCAAGTCACCGCAAAAGCCCCCGGTTCGGCTGTAGAACGTCTCGCCATGTCGCAGTAAATAAAGATTCAGGCTCACGCGGGTTACTCCGGCTTAAAGTTTGACCAAATGGAAAGCAGCCCCCCGGCCCCCAGCCATTTCTTCGAGGGTGATTTTGCCGTCATGATTGATATCCAGGGCATCGAACACCGCATCAGTCCCCGCCCACTCCTCGCAGGTAATGAAGCCATCGCCATCCAGATCATAGACCTGGAACACATCTTTGGCCGCGTGGTTGAGCGTGGCTTCTCCGTCCAATCGCGCCAGACGTTCGGCTAGCAGCTTCTCTAGCGCAACCAGAGCTTTGGCAAAGCCGTTGATCCCCTCTTCCAGTTTTTGGGAGGCCATGCGGTCCGCTGGATGCATGCGGTCAAAGGTGTCTTTGTCCATGGCAATCCGCTCGATTTTTGCCTGAGCGGCCAGGGCCGGATCCAGTTTGCGGGTCAACTCACGAGCGTGGATTGCAATTCGTTGAGCAGGGCAGGCGAAATGGTCAGCAGGTCGCAGCCTGCTAGCTCAATAGAATGCGCAGACCAAAGGCAACCGCTAGCCGGTCAAAGGCCAGCGACACAATGGCCTCCTTGGTCATGTTGGCAACTGCATCGCGCTTCGCTTGGAGCAGCGTCTGATCCACAATCTCCTGATGCTGGGGCAGCTGCGCGGCGGCAGTGATCAGCGAGGGATTGGGGGTTGTGTCTCGGGGTTTGAAGGTTGCAATCGCTTTGATATCCCCCGTGTCTGCGACCACAATGTGACAGGTTCCACAGCCACCAGCAGAGCTGGCTCCAGGAGTCAGCTCTGCTGGTCAGGCTTTGCCTTTTGCTTTTTTGCTTTGGCTAGGAACCTGAGCTGGCTGCCCCTTCTGCCCCTTCCTGCGAGGGAGACAGACTATCACTGGGCTGAGTTTTGGCTGCTGCTGAACCGCTGTAGGTGGGCCACCGCCAATTCTGAACCTCCGGCATGTCTTCACCATGCTGGTTGATGTATTGCTTGTGCTCGATCAGCTTATCGTGCACCAGTTGCTTCACATGAGCGGCCGTGTAGCGGAGTTTGGGCACGCGATCAATGACGTCATCTACCAGATTGAAGCGATCCAATTCGTTCCGAACCACCATGTCGAAGGGGGTGGTAGTAGTTCCCTCTTCCTTGTAGCCACGCGCGTGGAGGTTGTAGTGGTTGGTCCGGCGGTAGGTCAACCGGTGGATTAGCCAGGGATAGCCATGGTAGGCAAATACAATCGGCTTATCGGGGGTAAAGATCGAGTCAAAATCTTTGTCGCTGAGGCCGTGGGGATGCTCGCTCTCCGGCTGGAGTTTCATCAGGTCCACCACGTTCACCACCCGGACTTTGAGATCGGGGAAATGCTTGCGCAGGATATCCGCAGCAGCCAACGTTTCCAGGGTGGGAACATCCCCCGCGCAGGCCATAACCACATCTGGCTCAACCCCTTGGTCAGTGCTGGCCCAATCCCAAATGCCAATGCCCTTGGTGCAGTGCTTAATCGCCGCATCCATATCGAGGTACTGCAGCGCGGGCTGCTTGCCTGCAACGATCACATTGACGTAATGGCGGCTGCGCAAACAGTGGTCAGCCACCGACAGCAGGGTGTTGGCATCAGGTGGCAAATACACCCGAATCACATCTGCCTTCTTATTGATCACATGGTCAATGAAGCCCGGATCCTGGTGCGAAAAGCCGTTGTGGTCTTGCCGCCAGACGTGAGAGGTCAGCAGGTAGGTGAGAGAGGCAATGGGCCGACGCCAGGCAATGTGACGCGTGGTCTTCAGCCACTTGGCGTGCTGATTGAACATCGAGTCGATGATGTGGATGAACGCCTCGTAGCAGGAAAAGAGGCCGTGACGCCCGGTCAGCAGATACCCTTCTAGCCAGCCCTGACAGGTATGTTCGCTGAGGATCTCCATCACCCGCCCATCGGTCGCCAGGTGGTCGTCTTCCGGGATCGTTTCGGCAACCCAGGTCCGATTGGTCACCTCAAATGCAGCTTCGAGGCGATTGGAGGCGGTCTCGTCGGGACCGAACAGCCGGAAGTTGCGGCTGTTCTGGTTGAGTTTCAGCACATCGCGCAGAAATTTGCCCAGGACACGGGTCGCTTCTGCCTCGGTGGTCGCTGGCTTGGCAACCGCGACGGCGTAGTCCTGAAAGTCGGGCATCTTCAGATCTCGAAGCAGGATGCCGCCATTGGCGTGGGGATTGGCCCCCATCCGGCGCTCGCCGTTGGGAGCTAACTCTGCCAATTCGGCAATAAATGTGCCGTTCGCATCGAATAGCTCTTCTGGCTGGTAGCTCTTCATCCAGGCTTCGAGCAGCTTCAAGTGCCCCGGCTTCGTCGCCATCTCTGCGAAGGGAACTTGGTGTGAGCGCCAGGAACCTTCGGTTTTTTTGCCATCTACTTCCTTCGGTCCCGTCCAGCCTTTGGGCGAGCGCAGGATGATCATGGGCCACTGCGGACGCCGCACAGGACCATGGCTGCGAGCCTCGTGCTGGATAGCTTTGATCTCGGCAATTACCGTGTCGAGCGTGCTCGCCATCAGCTGGTGCATGAGCTCGGGATCCGAGCCCTCAACGAAATAAGGCTTATAGCCGTAGCCGACGAACAGGCTCTCCAGTTCCTCGTGGCTCACCCGCGCCAGCACCGTGGGGTTGGCGATCTTATAACCGTTCAGGTGCAGGATCGGCAGAACCGCACCGTCCTGGGCCGGGTTGAGAAATTTGTTCGAGTGCCAGCTGGTTGCCAGGGGGCCGGTTTCTGCCTCGCCGTCGCCGACCACGCAGGCCACGATCAGGTCGGGGTTATCGAAAGCCGCGCCATAGGCGTGAGAGAGCGCGTAGCCGAGTTCGCCGCCCTCATTGATTGAACCAGGCGTTTCCGGGGCGACGTGGCTGGGGATGCCGCCTGGGAAGGAGAACTGCTTGAAGAGTTTCTGAATTCCGTCGGCGTCGAGGGCGATGTTGGGGTAGACCTCGCTGTAGGTCCCTTCGAGATAGGTATTGGCGACCAGGCCAGGGCCGCCGTGACCAGGGCCAGCGATGTAAATGACATTTAGATCCTGAGCCTTGATCACACGATTGAGGTGAACATAAACAAAGTTCAAGCCTGGGGTGGTTCCCCAATGTCCAAGCAATCTGGGCTTGACGTGTTCTAGCTTCAGGGGTTCACGTAAGAGAGAATTGTCGAGTAGATAGATCTGACCGACCGAAAGATAGTTTGCTGCACGCCAATAGGCATGCAGTTTCCGGAGTTCTTCTGCGGCAAGGGGTTTCACTTGTATCAAGTTTGCGACTGTCATACTTAGTAATTTTGAAATGTTCTAAGGCGGTGCGTCAAACTAGAACCAGTAGAATCTAGAGCTCAGAATCAATTCAGACCATAGGTCTCACGCTGTTAGCCTATCACGGCAAACTCTGTGTCGCAGAAGACAGTTCCTTAAAAGCCCGTAAACTAATTATGCAGAGATGAATTCAGCAAGACAAGTCAAGATTATCGTTTTTTTGCTTCAATATCGGCAGCAACCGTAACCAAGCGAACTATAGCAGGTTTGAAAGTCTATTCTGATTACGCCTGGGCTGAATATTTCAAATCTCTGAAGATTTGAAATCTGAAAAAATGAATTACCAATAAAAGATTGAACCCAGGATAGATGCCGCACTTGCAGTCATTATCCTGAGTTCAATCTGGTGCGCTAGATTTTAGCGACTGACTTAGCGACTGACTCGGTCAAGGCGGATATAGCCGCGCTGGCCATTGCGATTGCGAGCCGCGACATAGTTGCGGTTGCTTCCACCATCACTGATCGGACGAACCTCCTCGCGGTTCACCTGGATCTGCTCACCCTGCCGAAACTCGAAGAGTTCCCGACCGTTGGCGGAACGAGCCGTGGTTGCCTGGGTGACTCTGACATCGGTCCAACGATCACTAAGTCGGTCATCCGGGCGGTCATCACCGGGGCGAGTGCCCAGGCCATCCACGCGGTCGGCGCGGACATAGCCGCGCTGGCCATTGCTATTACGAGCGATGACATAGCTCCGGTTAGTTTCGCCATCGCTGATCGTGCGAACCTCCTCGCGGTTCACCTGGATCTGCTCGCCCCGCCGAAACTCGAAGAGTTCTCGACCATTGGCCGAGCGAGCCGTGGTGGATTGGGTGACCCTGGCATTGGTCCAGCGCCCACCAGGACGATCATCGGGGCGGTCATCATCGGGGCGAGCGCTGTAGCGATCCACCCGGTCAAGGCGGATGTAGCCCCGTCGCCCAGAGGAGGTGATCGCTGCGATGTAGTCGCGATTGTCGTCATCATCATTGAACGTGCGGACGTCGTTTCGGTTGACTTGGATCCGCTCACCGCGCTGAAATTCGAACAGTTCCTGGCCTCTGAGTGAGCGAGCCGTGGTGCGTTGGCTAACCGTTGCATCTGTCCATCTACCGAGGTTCGTTCGGTCACCGGGGCGGTTATTGTCCAGAATCTGGGCCTGGAGATGAGCCCAATCCATCCGCATCGGCAAGCCAGGATCTCGCCTAGGGGCGGCTGCCTGGTCTGCAGGCAAAGGCTGTTGGTTCGTCTCAGCTCCCACAGATACTGATTTGGCCAACGCTGGCAAGCCCGTGGTCAGGGTTAGAGCGACAAGAGTAGAAGTGATTAATGGTTTCATGGTGATTCTGATCTAGTGTCTCGCTCAGTGAGAAGTCCGCTAAGGTAGACGACTGGCTGGGCGGTTTAGTGACTTATCTAAAGCTTGACGTCAGTTCAAATCTGAAGTTCCCCCTGTTTTTAAAGTATCAGCTACTCACCCGAGCAGGTGATACCAGGTTCATGCTTTAGGGCGAACCTTCGGGACGAAGTGCAACCAGTTGCCAGCGCTGTAGCTTTGAATTTGAACCAACGTCTGCACCGCCCCAGCTTTACTGGGGCTTTTTTTAAGCTTTACGCCACAATTTGCGAGCAGTAATCTTTTTTCTGGAGAGCAATTACCTCCAACTTGACCATCAACAGGCTGCATCAATCAGCTAGCCAGAAGGGGTATCCTATCTCTAGCTTGATTTCGCGCTTGCTCGCGGGAGCTAGCATTGGGATATATTAACGGCAGGGCTGGCTACATTAATCGAGCTAGCGGTTGGTTTGGAGGCCGAGCCATTAGGTGATCGCAACCTTGTTGCAGGGAGAATACATCCATGAGCACCCATCCAGACCCCTCCACGTCGCTCGCTGGGGCTGCCTTGACCGGGCTGAATTTGTGCCCGTGGGACACAGGGCCTGCGGTGGCCGAGTTGCAAGAGCTGCTCCGTGCTCACGGCTTTGACCTGAGAATTGACGGTGATTTTGGCAGCATCACAGAGGCTGCCGTCAAAGCCTTTCAGCGGCAACGTCGGTTGCGGATCGACGGCGTCGTTGGCGGCCAAACCTGGGCGGTGTTGAAGACGACCGTCCGCGCCGGAACCCGTACGCTCAGACAGGGTCACACTGGGGCGGATGTGGCCGAAGTGCAGGGGCTATTGCGAATTCTGGCCTGTGAGATCTGCCGCGATGGTTGTTTTGGTCCCGAGACTCGACAAGCCGTGATTGCCTTTCAGCATCGACATCAGCTCACCCCAGACGGCATGGTGGGGCCCGTCACCTGGACTTTATTGCGGGGAGGACTGCCCTTACCGACTCCACTTAAACAGAGGCAATGGCGTATCAACATCCGCAAATGGTGGTAGAAAAGGCGCGAAATTGAGCCATTGAGAGACAGATTAATCTGCTCAGCGAATCCGTTAAATCCTATCGTTGACGCTCAGGTTTTAGAGGATCCGTTTGAGTTCCTGATCGATATCTTGTGCTACAAACACCTTGGGTGTATTTCCTGAACAGAGGTCAGTATGAAGCCAGTCTATGGGGTTCTGATTGCCTTTGCCGCCGCAGTGGTGGGGGGCGGGGTTGGATTTCTCATCGGGGTTGGCTTCGCAGGTCTGGCCGGGGGCCTGGCTGGGGGGCTCGGGGGCGGGTTGCTGGGAGTCTGCGCAGCCACCGAAACGGCTAAAGAGGAGGGTCTACTCACGCCACAGCAGGCAGACCAGGTAATCCATCGGATCAACACAAAGTTGGCGCAGGATTCGAATCATTCGGAGCCAGCGCTCAGAGTGGACTGTGGCGGCTATGTGCAAGACGCCAACAAATAAACCAACCTGGAGTTATGCACACGACCGGCGAGTGGGCGAGGCTGGCTTAACTGGCTTATCTGCTATTGAAACACCCACTCAAAGATGGGACGCTAATGGCAGAGGCAGATTGTTTCGATGGGTCAAATCGAGCTTTCTTTCGGGGCTGCTAGCTTGGGTTGGCAGTCTTTTGCTGTCTGGTGTCACTGTTGGTAGTAGGATCCTGGTGTCACTGTTGGTAGTAGGATCTTCCTGCACCAATCAAGGACCCAACTTTAGATGCTGAGGGTGAACATCTGGCGGCCATCCGTCGCCCTTCTGTCTGCACTGTCATTGACAACCTGGAGTATCACCGGGGCCGAGGCTAGCGCGCCAGCCCTCTCTCCAACGCCTAATTCGCCTCAGTCAACCTCCAGTCAGGCGGGTCAGACTGGCTGGTTGGCTCAAGCCGGGCAATGTCGCCGTGTGATTCGTCCTGCTGAAGGGCTAGTTATCCGCGCTAGTGCCAGTACGTCGGCGCGACAGGTCGGCGGCGTTGCGGTCAGTCAAACCGTCACGCTCACGGGACGAACCGCTCAAGATGGCTCTCGCAATTGGGTGCAGATCTCCCAGCCGGTTGCAGGCTGGGTCTCCAATGGCTCCAACAGCGTCATGAACCTTGGCCCCTGCTCAAATCCGCCGCCACCGGTAAGCAACCTTTGCCGTACCGTGGCTCGTCCTGCCGAAGGCCTGATCATTCGGGCCACGCCGAGCCCTTCGGCAGCAGCAGTAGGCAATGCCGCAGTCAACCAAGCCGTGAGGCTGACCACCGATCCGCCGACCGTTTCGGTGCAGGGCAGTCGCACCTGGGTGCAAGTCCAAGCGCCGAGTGCAGGCTGGGTTTCCAATGGTCTCAGGGATGAGCCCAGCAACCTCGTCTACTGCAACCAACCCCCCACGCCGGACAGAACTTACACGGTGCGGTCTGGCGATACGCTGAGCGCAATCGCCCAACGCTTTTACGGTGACCCCAATCAATATCGCCGGATTGCAGAGGCAAACGGGCTCCGCAGTCCGTACAACCTCTCTCTAGGGCAAGTCCTGAAGATTCCCTAAATTTCTCCAGTGTCGGTTCTTGGGTCCCCTACGCCAATTGACGATTGGGTGGGGGACTGGTTGTTTAGTGTGAGCCGCCCCAAATGCGTTCCAAAATCTTGGCGGGCGGGATGTCGGCAATCACCCCGGACTCAGCGCGGATCGGCAGGAATTTTTCGCGCTTTGGCAGCAATTTGTCTGGGTCGGTGGGGCCAAACAGGGCCAACGTATAGGTCTGCACGGCTACCGCCAGATGCATGGGGGCGCTGTCGGTACACAACATCAGGTTGGCCCCGGCGATCATCGCCGCCAGTTTGCCGATGTCATCTGGGGTCGTGACTTTGATCTCGGGCACTCGCTGCTGCAAGGCACTGACAAACGCTTCATCCTCGGGTCCCTGCACTACGACCACCGGCAGACCGGGCTGACGGGTTTGAAAGTCGGCAATGATCTTGGTCCAGCTTTCAACCGGATAGATCTTGTCGATGCCTTTGGTTTTGGCCAATTGACTGGAGCCGCCGTGGATCAGCACATAGCCAGTGGCTTTGATGCTTAGCCGCTCCTGTTCGCGCTCCGCCCAGTCGATGTCTTTCTTGGGCACGCTGATGCTGATCTCGGGACAGGGGGTGTCGAGCCCGAACCCTTTGAGCAGGTCGTGGTACAGACAGACCGCGTACTGGCTGGAGTTCAGCGGCACCGGGTCGGTCAACAAGAAATCGCCCGAGCCTGCGTAGCCGACCCGCTTCGGGATGCCGGTCAGCCAGAGCAGGAAACGCACTGCAAAGCGGCTACCCAGCGACAGCACCGCATCATATTCCGCCTCACGGATGGTGCCCAGCAGGTTGGCCCAGTCAGACAGACCGTTGTTGCCCTTGAAGTCAAAAGGGATGGTGTTGTTAACTGATTTGCAGACCCGATAGGCTCCGACCGAGCGCGGCTCGGTCACCACATCAACGCGGTCGATCCGGAGTTGCTGCTTGAGATCGTCTAAGGTCGCAAAGAACAGGATCTGGTCACCAATCCCGCCCGGCACCAAGGCCAGTACCCGCTTCATCTTGCTCAAGCGCACTCCTCAGTGGCAACGTCAAATATTGTAAACCGGAACCCGCTCTCTGCCGTCGGTAGCTCAAGAGCCTGTCTACTTCAAAAAGCGGTCCAGGGCGACTTTGAGCTCCGCGATCTCGCTCTCGATATTGCCAGCTTCTGCGGCTCGGGCGATGCACTGAGTCAGGTGCTCCTCCAGGATGTTGTGTGCGACGCGGTCTAGGGCTCCCCGCACTGCCGCGACCTGAACCAGTACGTCGGGACAGGGACGGTTGTCTTGAATCATGGTCTTGATACCCCGGATGTGCCCCTCAATGCGCGACAGGCGGTTGGTCAGGCGGCGTACCGATTCGGCGTCGTGAAGGTGGGGATGGGCGTGGGAGTGGTGCTGCTCGGCGGGCGGCTCCACCAGGCCTGGGTCAGCAGTATTGGAAGGCGTGGACAAAGAACTCATGGGATGGCCTGGGATGGAATCGGCAAGGGAAAGGTCGCGTGGCATCAGCGTAAACGGCTTACAGCAGTCAGGCCAAGAGCTTTAGCGTAGCGGGGAGGTCCCCTAGCCCCCCGAGTTCGGGGGAGCTGGACTTCAGTTCCTCCTCGGGGCGGCTCAGGACCTCACTCACGAGCCTTCGGACTTCCTTCACGAGGCTCAGAACCTCGCGCCTGAGTCTTCGAGTCTCATTCACGAGGCTCAGAACCTCGTTCACGAGTCTTCGAGCCTCATCCGCAAGTTTCAGAACCTCGTCCACGAGTCTCAAAGGCTCAGGCACGAGGCTCAGAACCTCATTCACGGGTTTCGGAACCTCGCTCACAAGTCTCAAAGGCTCAGGCGTGAGGTTCCGAGCTTCTTCAACGAGACAGGGAAGCTGCGTAACGGCTGAGGACACGAGTTCAGAAAGCCTGAGGTTTCTACCAGTCTAGACCCCAAACAAAACAGGCCGGGAACCACCCCAGACCGACCGGATTCACACTTGGCTCAAAAGCTTAGGTCAAGCACAGGTCGCCGAGGGCTGCTGCGCCCGCTGCAAAGCCAGCAGGGCTCTCGCCTGCAACACAGGCTCCGGGTCATGGTCAGCCAACTGCGTCAAAAGTTGTGTCGCCTCAGCTTGGGCCTCCGGCTGCCGCGCCAAAGCTTCCAGCGAGACGACCGCCGCATAGCGAATCGACCAGTCCTCATCCTGCACCACCTGACGCAGGCAAGCGCCGATCGACTCAGGCCCAGCCGCATACAGCCGCCCCAGCCCCTTGAGCGCCGCCCGCCGCACACTGGGGGCAAAGTCGGTTTCGGCAGCGGCGACCAACACCGCCAGCGCCCGCGCATCACCCAGCGCCGCCAGCGCCCGCACCGAGTAAGCCCGCGCGCCATAGTTGTAGCCGTCCAAGTTGGCGAGCAGCGGCAGCACAGCAGGCTCACCCCAAGCAATCAAACTCTGCAGGGCCAAGCCCGCCACCGCCGGATTGTTGTAGCCCAGAACTTCGATCAGCACGGGCAGCGCCTGCGCATCCTGCGAGGCCGCCAGCGCTTGCACTGCCTGGAGCAACTCTGCCGGACTGCTCGCCTGCCGCACCCTTTGAATCAGCGTGCTGATCTCCATCGCCCCTTGCCTCTACAGCAGCTCATCCATCAACGCTAAGACCGCCGGCATCGGGTTCTCCGGATGGGGGACCATCGCCTGCCCAACCGAAGACGCTGCGCTCAGCTGCACATCCAGCAACCCCTTGAGCGCAAACAGTTTGAAGCTGTTCTCAGTGCGAGCGCGGGCGATAGGTCGGGCCGCCTCCAGGTAGCCCAGCGCGCCCAGATCGCTGAGCGCCACCCGCCGCAAATTGATATCGGGATCCTCCAGGGCCTGGACCAGCTGCTCGGCATATTGGCGCTCCCCCGTCAGGCCGTACATGGCCCGAGCCGCGCTCAGACGGACCCGCGCCACCTCATGGCCCAAAAACGGCGCAACCTCAGTCACCGCTTCCACCGCCTTGAGCGCTCCCAGCGCCTCCAGGACGTCCTCATAGGGCTGGCGCAGATGGGGCTTGTCGGGCACCCGCTGAGCCGCTGCCACCCCGCCCGCCAGCAGCCCGCGCAGTGCAGGCACACAAGCCACATCGCCCAGCATCGCTAGCGATTGAGCCGCCGCCTCTCGGACATAGAAGTCCTCACACGCCAAGCACTGAATCAGCCCAGGCACGGCCCGGGTATCTGCCAGCTTGCCCAGGGCGCGCGCCGCGTTACGCCGCAACGGGTAGCCGCCCAGCTCCGTGCGGTCTTGCGAGTCAGCCAGCGCCGCAATCAAGGCCGCAACGGCTTCCCAGTCGTGCACCCGCATCCGGCCCAGCCACCAAGCCGCGTAGTAGCGCAGGCCCAAATCGTCACCCGTGAGATTTGCCAGGGCTTTCTCACGGGTCAGAGTTGGATCTGGCGCAGCGTTATCCTGCATTGCCAATGGGGTCAGGACTCGCTGCCGTTGCTGATGTTGGACTCAACGCCCGAGGTCAGGGGCTCCACCTTGACAATGTGAGCGCCCAGGCGGTTGAGCCGTCGCATTTCGCCGTTCAGTTTGCCGTAGGACACGGTGACCACGACAGTGCCGCTGCTGCGAATCGCGTAGCTGCTGCGATCGGTCTCATTGTTCTGGCGCAGGCCCTCATATTCGATGCGGAACATGCGGCGTCCGGCTTCAGTGGTGGCAGAGCTGCCGATGGCGGTTTGACCCAGCATGTCTTTCAAGTTCTCCTGGACTAGACGTGAGTGTTGAAAGGAAATCGTAGAAGGACTAGCTGGGGCAGGCTGCACGAGACCCTTGCCACTGACGAAACAGCCGCAAGCCCTCGCGCGCAGCCTGCCCCGGACCCAGAGCTTAGACGGGGGCAACGCCAGTGACCTTGCCGCCCTTGCGCTGAACCTGCTGCAGCTTGGCCGACAGCTGGGAGTAGGGCACCACATACACGGCCTTGCTGCGCCGCACAGCCGGATAGCCCGGCGCGCGGATGCTGGTGACCTCAACCCGGTAGAGACGGCTGGCTTCATCGCCGGTGCCACCCGAACTCGGACGCGCGCCAAAGGTGCCATCCACCGAGGCCGAGCTGCCCCCCGAGCCGCCGCTTGGGCTGACGATGCGGTTGGCTTTGTTCAGCGCCAGATCCTGGGTCAGGCGAGCCGCTTTGCCACCCACTTGAGAGCGGTCGCTGCTGGCATAGCCCCGGTAGAGACGGAACATGCGGTTGAAGCCCACAGTCCGCGCCCCAGTGAAGTAGCCGAAGCCCCGATAGAACGGCACCACGAAATCACCGAAACTGGCGGTGTACTCCTCGCTATCAATGTAGGAGTCGATGTCGGCGTCGTAGCCCTTCTCGCTGTACAGGTCGTTGTGGAAGGCAATTTCCGACTCATCGAAGGGGGCGCGGCCCAGCAGATGCTTGTAATTCAGCTCCGTGAAGCGGCTCTGGAAGTTGGAATGGAAAAACTTGGACTTGTAAAGTTCCGACTTGGCAATCGCCCGCACGAAATCACGAACCGTGATGTTGCCCTGACGCAGCTGCGACTCAGGGAATATCAGGCGTTGACTCTCCATGATGTAGTCGTTGCCCAATAGCTGCCGGTAAACGGCCTGCACCACCGTCTCGACATCTTCACCTGTCCAGTTCGGGCGCAACTCCACCCGGGGGGTTTCATTGAACGCGGAAATGCCTAGCCGACTGGATGCTGCTAAACCACTCATGCCTTATCCTCCCAAACGAAACATTCGAACTTGTTATGGATGAACCAAGCGCAATGCCCGGAGAAGCGAACAACTGGCAGCGGCGAATCGCCAACCCTCGCTCACCCCTCCGGGCATTTTCACGGGACTTGTAACTAGCTCAGAGCGTTGATGGCGTAGTCAATGTAAGCATTGGCTTCGACCGCAGGCTGACCGGATCCACCGTGGTTGGCCTTGATCCACTTCAGCGCTTCGACGTACCAGCTGGGGGACAGGTCGAAGGTGCGGTTGATCTCCGCCAGACCGGCAACCAGGTACTCATCCAAAGGACCAGTGCCACCTGCAACCAAGCTGTAGGTGACGATCCGCAGGTAGTAGCCGATGTCCCGAGCGCACTTGGCCTTGCCTTCGGCATTGGCGGCGAAGTTGGAGCCGGGGGTGGTGGTGGTGTAGGGGAACTTTTGGTACACCGCGTTGGCCGCACCCTCGACCAGGCGCTGAGCGTTGTCAGTCAACAACCGAGCAGCAGCCAGAGACGCTTCAGCCCGCTCGTAGCGACCATAGACCTGATGCAACTCAGTGTTGGTCAGGAAACGGCCTTGGCTGTCAGCGGTAGCGATGGCTTCGGTGATTGGGGTTTTCATGGATCAAATCTCTCCCTTGGGTTTAAACAGCAAACAATCGAGCAGATGGTTAGGCTACAGCGGCAGCGGCGCGGTCAAAGTAGCTGGCGACTTCAGACACGAGCTGGCTGCAATCACCACGGGTGATGCCATTGGGGTCGTTAACGATAGCAACTGCTGCGTCCTTCATCTTCTGAACGCCAGCGGCCACCGAAGCGCCGGGCACGCCCAGGGCTTGGTAGGTCTCGCGCAGGCCGTTCAGGCAGCGGTCATCCAGCACGCTGGGGTCACCGGCGATGGTGGCGTAGGTTACATAGCGCAGGATGATTTCCATGTCGCGCAAGCAGGCAGCCATGCGACGGTTGGTATAAGCATTACCGCCGGGGGCGATCAGCTGGGGCTGCTCGGCAAACAGGGTACGGGCGGCATTGGCGACGATCGTGGAAGCGTTGCCGGTGATCCGGTTTACGGTGTCCAAGCGCTTGTTGCCATCGGCAACCAATTTGGCCAGGGCATCGAGCTGACCGGTGCTCAGGAACTCACCCCGGGCATCAGCTTGAGAAACAACCTTGGCGAATGCATCTAACATGTTTGTCTCCTACTTGCTGTTAACAGGTTGACCTTGCAAAGGCCCCTAAGCCGTTAAAGCTCTGGGGATGCAACGTTGGCAGTGTAAATCAGTCGGGAGGACATCGCGGAGGGAACCTTAACAAAACGTTACGCTTTAGCAGAACGCTTCTCAGCCGACTTTAGGAGGCATCTCAGAATTCTGAGAATTATTGCTATCCGAATGAGAAGGTTAGGTTCCCCTCTAAGACTCCTTTCTGAGACCTTGGAAGGCCCAGCGCATCTTGGCTTGCGCCTCCCGCCTACGCCTTCAGGTTCTTTTTATACAACGCTCTCAACCACTTATCCGTTACGAATTGCAAAGATACATAAACGGTTGCAACTTCTCAGGAAAGCCATGGTCGTCAAGGCTTTGCACCCACATCCTCAGTCGAATTAGCTTTTTGAGACGGCCAATTGTAAATTAACGTAACTATTTTTGAACGATAGGCATCCTGTTGTTTTTTCTTAATAACTTAAAAAACTGCCGTCATTCCTAGGCTTGGCGGATTTCCACTGGTCGCAACGCTGCTCTGGGCGATTAAAGTTTTATAACTGCAAAGCCTCCAAGTTTTACAGAGAGCCTGTCGAATCGTAAGCAAATCGCTAAATCTGAGAGATGAGAAAACCCACCCAAGCTTCGAAGCTTGAGTGGGAGTGGGTCAGATTCATGAACGAACCCAGTCTGACCGCTGAGGCTCGGCAGCCGCTGCCTTGATGCTCTAGCGACGACGGTAGGGAACTGCCGACTCGATATCGATGTTGAGCGCAGAGATGCGCTGGGGCGGATTGGAACGAGGAGAAATATCACGGGCCATACCCAGGTACAGCGCCGGATCGCCTGCTTTGGGCTTCTGCTCCTGCGGTGCGTAGCGGCGCACTGCTGTCTGCCAGACAATCTGTGGGAAGCCCAGCTGCCGCCGATGGTACTCGTCGTAACGAGGAGTCTTCAGGTTGAAAGGCACTTCACCCTTGCTCTGCTGAGGCAGGATCCGCCGCCGCTGGTAGGGCACGATGTTCTCGCCGAAGTTGCTCAAGTACTCGTCGCTATTGACCAGGGCATCGACGAACCCTTGTAGGCCCTTAGTGGCGAGCACAATCGACCAGGCAATTTTCTCACCTTGGTTATAGACATCTCGTCCCAGGATGCGCTGAACCAGCAGCTCGACCACGCGATAGTTGCTGTTGGTATCGTAAACGCGCTCGCGGAACGTCTCAGAGGTGGCTAGCCCCCGGATGAAGTCGCGCACCGAGATATCACCGAACTTAAGCCGAGATTCCAGGACGGTCTGACGATTGCTGACCAGGATCTGATGCTCACTAAAGATCTGGCGATAGGCGGCCCAGATCAGTTCGTCGATTTCCGAGGCTGAGAGCGAATTATCGACCGTATAAATTCTGGGTTGCTCTTCGTTCAACACCTCGTAACCAGCAACCCGCTGGTTTTGGCTCGAAGGGGGATAATTTAGCAGAGGAAGGGCCACGTCAGAACCTCCATAATTGACGATCAAAAATCTTACAAACCTTATTACATGACCTGGAACGGATGAATCTGTCCCGTCAGCCACCCCTTAGATTAGAGGATTGTCGCTGACAAATCTCAACTTCGCAGATATCCGGCAACAATCTGAAACATTTTGAGCGCAGGCTTCAGGCAGCGCCCATCCAGAAAGCCAAGGGGTCTGGGGTGGCGTCGCAGTGAGGCCAGTGGCGTAACTGCGCTTCTAGCTGACCGAGCGGTGTTTCCAGGTCACACAGCGGCACAGCTAAGCCCAATCCCAGACAGAGCCGCGAGAGAACCGATAGGAAGCGCTGATCGTGGCCGGGGGCTCTCAAATGAGCGTGGGCGTACTCATGAACAACAATACTTAACCAATTCTGCCGGGTGACGCGACCGACGTCGATCAGGATCACGATGGGCTCGACTGAAATATTACAGAGTCCATCAATGCCAAACCGTTGCGCTAGGGGAGCGGCCAGGACCTGGATAGGGCGACGTTCGGCGGGGTAGAAACAGGCGTGGCAGGCGTCCAAGCAGGTTTGGAGGTCAGCGTTGAGGGCATCAATGTGCCCACCAATCCAAGCGCAGATCCGGATGCGCTGGTTGATGTCATCCGGGAGCTCCACCATGCCCACGCTTAAGGCCAGCTGATGCACCCGCTTGAGGTACTCAGAGCCGTGGCTGACCGCATCGTCGTTGGCGGCGAACTCACCAACCCAGAACGGACTGAAACTGTTTTGTCTGCGGAACATTCGGTGTTGACTGAGAGGGCAACTCCGGACCGTTAGCCTCAGCCTGACTCGACTCAATGATGCGAGTCTCGGCACAGAAGGAGGCGGTGCTGAAGCCGCCAAAGCGCTTCACCGTACTGGTGCGCAGGCGCAAGTTCGGATTGGGAAACCAAAAACGTTCCACGGAACTCATGGTCTCGTACTCCGTGGTCAAGACCAGCGCGTCTTCTAGATCGATCTGATAGAGACCAGCCACGGGGGCGATCTCAGCGTAGCCTCGCTCGCGCAGCAACTTGCCTTGCCTGGGGTTATCTGGATCGGGGACGAGCGCCAAGACGGTGGAGCCCTGGTGGTTGTCGTCGCCCCGATCCCAAGCCATCGTGCCAAGCCAGCTCACGAGTGAACCACCCGCTGCTAGCTTGGGGTCGAGCTGATGAAGCTGACACAACTCAATAACCTTAGGGTGGTCTGCTGCCAGGGTTTGCACCTGGATCTCGGACTGCCCACTCTCGGCACGTCTGAAAGCCAAGTGGTGGGTGGCCCGCTGCGAACGCCACCGACCTGCACTTAGCCGAAAGAATTCTACTGCATCCATAAAAAATTTTGGCTCCTCAGGACGGAGCTTTACATCCTTTGCGCGTTCATTAGTTATACAGCACCTCTCCACGGTTGGGTGAGCCCGCTGCGCAGAGCTCGCCGTTACTGGCCCAGGGCGCGAATTTCCGAGCAGAACAGGGCTGTGGTCAGGTCGGTGCTGCCGTTGTCCTTGACCAGGGAGACGCGAAAGCGCAGGTTGGGTGAGGCGAACCAGATGCGCTCTTCGACGACCGCGCCTTCGTACTGGGTTGACAGCACCAAGGTCTCATCGTCGCCAAGGCTATAGTGGCTCACCGTTGCCGCTGGCGTGGTCAGGGTTGGGCTGGCCAGCAATTTGCCCTGAGCGGGGTAGTTCGGATCGGGAATCGGCAGCAGCACGCTACTGCCCCTGGGTTTGCGGCTTTTGCTGTCGGGTTCACCCTCCCAATCGACCCGAAACGGCTGGCTGACAGCGGCGGGCTCGATGCCATGCAATTGACAGAGGTCAACCACCGCCGGGTCATCCACGGCCAGCGCGATAATGTCCAAGGTTGAGCGAGCTTCTTCAAAGTGATTGAAAGCCAGATGGTGGCCGCTACGCTGCGAGCGCCAGCGACCAATCGAAAGTTCGAAAAATTGCCGAGCGTCCATGGCCAGATAGGGAGACTAGCGCCCCTAGATTTTTTTCTGTTCTACGCCGAAGCCGACCAGCACAACGGTCTCCAGAGGCTGCCCCTCGGGGGGCCGTTGATAGTTGATGATTCGGCGGATTCTCAGGGTGGGGTTGACCAGCGTGATCGAATCGACCGAGATCACTTTAGTGTAGGTCGTCGTCATCAACAGCTCTCGGCTTTCGGCATTGAAGCGAAAGCGCGCCACCATGGGTTTGGACTCTTCGTAGGCGCGGTCGCGCAGGTAGTCACCCTCCAGGATCAAAGCGGCCTCAGAGCTGGGCACGAACAGCATATTCAGCGCTTGAGAGACGGCTTCTCCCTTCTCTGAGAGCGTCTCAAAGGCCAGATGGTAACCCGGTAGACGGTCGAGTTCGGGTGGCAGCGGGCGCTGGTTATCTTCGAGCACCTTAGCCTTGAGCGAGGGCTCCAAGGCGTGGACGACGAACTCCGTGTGGGAGCGCTCCACGTCCCGTTGAGTCAGGTAGTGGTAGGTGCGCTCTGTGGTCCAACTGCCGACACAGCAGTCGAAGAAATTCTGAAACTGGTCCCTGGTCACACTCGCCATCGTCAAACCTCGCGCTAGAGCCTTGCTTAGTAAGTTTCGACGTGCCAGCGGTCGGCCTTCTTGAGAGTTTTTTGGTATTCGGCCCAGTTGACGTCCTCCTGCGCAGCCACTGAAGTCAGCGCTTGGTCGATGCCGTCTTCCATGCCTTTGAGTCCGCAGATGTAGACATAGGTGTTGTCTTTCTGGAGCAGTTGCCAGAGTTCAGACGCCTGTTCGGCGATGCGATCTTGGATGTACATCTTGCCACCCTGCGCGTTTTTCTGTTCGCGGCTGATCGCATAACTCAGGCGGACATGGTCGCCGTGTTGCTGCTGCAGCTCTTCGAGTTCCTGTTTGTAAAGGATGTTGGGCGTGGTGGCGATGCCGAAGATCAGCCAGGCCAAGCCCTTGAACTGATAATCCTCATGGGTCTCTTTGAACATGCGCCACAGGAAGGCGCGGAACGGGGCGATGCCGGTGCCGGTTGCAATCATGATCACCGTGGCATTGGGATCGTCGGGCAGCAAGAAGTTGGTACCGACGGGGCCGGTGAGTTTCACCTCTGCACCAGGCTCGATTTCGCAGAGATATTTCGAGCAGACACCATAGACGGTTTCACTGGTTTCTGGGTGCTTATACTCTAGTAGCCGAACACAGAGCGAGACAGTTTTGTCATCGCTGTGATCGCCGTGGCGGGTAGAAGCAATGGAGTACAGTCTCAATTTTTGAGGTTTGCCATTTTTATCTTGCCCAGGCGGAATGACCCCAATGCTTTGACCTTCCAGATAGCGGAGGTTGCTACCAGACAGGTCGAAAGTCAGGTGACGGACGTCGCCAATCGCATCCTCGCCAATGATCTTGTCGTTGGTCAAACAGCGGCCTACGAAGGGAGCATTGGGCCGGTAGAGGTTAACCGGAATCCTGGCTTTGTCCTTGGCTTTCTCTTTAGTCTTAGCTGCTGGCTGCTCTGCTTCGGGCGCGGGTGTAGAAGGGGACTCCATAACAGGCGGCACCTGAGGGGAATTGGCAGAAGTCAGGCTCACTTTGAACACCTTGCCGCCCTGGCGCAGGATGCGCTGCATGGTCTGGGAAAGGCGGCTGTAGGGTACTTGGACTGTGTAGCTACCCGTCTGTGACCCGTTTCGATATAGGCCCGTCGCCTCAATGACGACAGAACGACTGTTGGAGTCGCTCAAATCGGTCGTGCCCGTCGCCGTACCCAGCATGAACTCTTCCCTCTAATTGACCGAAGTGGACTAATTGTGTCAGCAAAGGGGCGAACTCAGCAAGTCTGCCGCTGGCGCAACACGCGTAATAACTTGAGCAGCGCATCGGGCAGTGGCGCTTCAAACCTGAGCGGTTGGTCACTCACGGGGTGGCGGAAGCTCAAGTGCCAGGCGTGCAGAGCTTGACCCAGCAACTTCACGCCCGGCGAGCGGCCCGAGGCATAGACCGGGTCCCCCACAATCGGGTGGCCCAGGTGCGCGGCGTGGACCCGGATCTGGTGCGTCCTGCCAGTTTCGAGGTCGAAATGTAGCAGCGTATAGTGGCCCAGCCGCTCCTGAACGCGCCAGTGGGTGAGCGCAGCGCGACCGCCCGCCGCCTCGCTGACCACGGCGATTTTTTTGCGGTCCACGGGATGGCGGCCCAGGGGCGCGTCGATCGCGCCGGATTCGCTGCGCGGGCTGCCGTAGACCACGCCCAGATATTCGCGGCGGGCGGTTTTGGCCTGGATCTGCGCTTGCAGGCTCTGGTGGGCTTGGTCAGTTTTGGCCACTACGATCGCGCCGGTGGTGTCGCGGTCCAAGCGGTGGACGATGCCTGGACGCTGGACGCCGCCGATGCCCGACAGCGAGTCGCGACAGTGGGCCAGCAGGGCGTGCACCAAGGTGCCCGAGTCATGGCCGGGGGCAGGGTGGACCACCAGGCCCGCCGGTTTGTCAATGACTAGCAGATGGGCGTCTTCGTAGAGGATGCTGAGCGGCATCGCCTGGGGCTCCAGGTTCAGGGCGGTAGGCTCGGGCAGATTTAGGCTGACCTGGTCGCCCCTGTGCACCAGATCTTTTTTGTTGCAGACTTGCCCGTTGCGCAGAATCTGACCCTGCTCGATCAATTTTTGGATGCGGGCGCGGGAGAGATCAGGCAACTGATCAGCGAGCCAGCGATCTAGACGTTCGCCTGCTGCGTTGGGCTCAACCGGCGACAGCTGGGTGCGCATCGAACTTTCCAATGTTTCGCTTTACCCAATGCACATAAAGGCTGAGGTTATTCTAACAATTTCAACAATTCGAACCAGTTTTGCGGTTGCCACTAGAAGTTTATGCTAGCCACTGCATTCGTTCACAAAACGATAAGCCAGACTCGCGAGTGAGCAAGAAGTGAGCAGCTTTAGGTCTGGTAAGTGAACAGCGATTGGAAATATCACAGAACTGTCCGCAAAGCTCACTTGACCACAGATGTATAAGGCTGGTTCGGTAAAGGCGCGCCCCAGGGCGGCTGGGGACGGTTCTTTATCAACGACTCCTAGGCACCAGATTCGCCAACCAATCGGGATGCGTCCTATGGATGAGCAATTGCAACCGCACGCAAGCCCCTGTTCTAGCGATAGCCCTTCGTCTCCCTTGCCCCGAGTGTCAGGCTCCGAAATGGCGCAGGCGAGCAACGAACCAGCGCTCCTAACTCAAATTGCGCTCGCCGATCAGTCTGCGCTTTCGGCTCTCTACGATCGTTACCATCGGCTGCTCTACGCCCTGGCGTTCAAAATTCTCAGATCGCCTACGGAGGCAGAGGAGGTTGTGCTCGATGTCTTCTGTCAGGTATGGCGCACGGCGGCCAGTTACAATGCCGCGCGCGGTCGCGTTGACGCCTGGCTGTTCACGCTCACGCGTAGCCGCAGCCTAGACCGCCTGCGCGTGTTGGCCCGGATTAAGCGAACCGCTACGGCTGTGGAAGACGCGGCAACGGTCGAACCCCCGGCGCAGATCGCTGGCCCCGAAGAAGATGCCATCCTCAGCGAACGACGAGCAGGGGTCTTAGCGGCCCTAGATCACCTGCCAAAAGAGCAGCGTGAGGTCCTGGAACTGGCCTACTACCAGGGACTCACGCATGTCGAAATCGCCGCCCAAACCGGTCAAGCCTTAGGCACGGTGAAGACGCGGATCCGGCTGGGTTTAAGCAAGCTGCGTGAGTCGCTGCGCCCGATTTGGGCCAACGGCTGAATTAACCTACCCATGACGAATGAGGAACCGATGAGACATGAGGAGTTTATCGAACTGGCCGCACTTCAGGCGTTCGACTTACTCGATGCGCAGGAGCGCCAGGTGCTGCAAAGGTATCTAGAGCGGTGCCCAGAGGCGGAAGCCGAGCTTGCGCAGTTCCAGTCAGTGGCGCATGGGCTAGCCTATGCGGCCCCGGAGGTTGCCGTTGTTCCCAGTTTGAAGCAGCGCTTACGGGAGTGGCTGGCGCGTGAATTGTCGACCTCGACGCTGAGCCCTGGTTGCTTGGCGACCTATGGGGCCGCGCTACCCTGGGAGCCCGGACCGCTAGTCGGCACCGGGATGCGCACCCTCTACATAGATCCGGGCACGCGCGAAGTGGTGATGGTGATCCGCTGTGAGGCGGGGGTGAGCTATCCCGCGCACAGCCATGTCAGCCTGGAAGAGATTTTGGTGCTAGAGGGGGATCTGGTGTTGAATGGGCGGCTGTACAGGGCGGGCGATTATATCCACTCGCTGCCGGGCTCTAGGCATTGCTTGTCGACGCAAGCGGGATGTGTGCTGTTTGTGCGCACTCTACTCGATAACGAGCAGTTTGAGTG